>NZ_JAVJZI010000221.1:0-11659 GCF_040223135.1 Coleofasciculus sp. G3-WIS-01 | reverse complement strand
GACACCCAATTGGGGTAGACATAGGTGTAGGGGCGAAGCATTTGCGTACTATACTTATGCCACTTCCTGTTCACTAATCTCCGCAAATGCTTCGCCCTTACTGGCGACCAGCGATGGCGTTGTTGTCAAGCCGCCTAAGTTGTTTAAGGCACTACAAAGCAAGCTGAGATTGCTGCAACGTAGGTGTAAGCGAAAACAGAAGCGGTCAAACAATTACGAGAAACAACGGCTCAAGGTTGCTCGACTTCACCACTACATTGACAACATCAGGAAAGATTTTCACTTCAAGCAAGCTCACGCCCTTTGTGATGCTGGCGATATGGTTTTCATGGAAGATTTAGACTATAGAGTTAGCGCTCAAGGGATGTTGGGTAAGCAGATGCTTGATGCGGGGTTTGGTCAATTCCGTACCATCACCCAATATGTGTGCTGGAAACGAGGGGTGTAGGGGCGAAGCATTTGCGTACTATACTTATGCCACTTCCTGTTCACTAATCTCCGCAAATGCTTCGCCCTTACTTACTGTTGTTGATGCCAGAGGCACTTCTCAGGAGTGTCCCGAATGTAAAGGTGAAGTGAAAAAAGACCTGAGTGTCCGGGTACATGATTGCCCTCATTGCGGCTATAAAACCGATAGGGATGTTGCCAGTGGTCAGGTAATCAGAAACCGAGGGGTAGAGTTAATTAGTACCACAGGACTTGCGGGAAAGGAAACTGCCTGTGCAGCCGAGCTACCGGGGGTTGGTGAAAGCCAGTCTAGGCAAGTGGCGAAACCCCGAAAGGGAATAACCAGGAAATCCTCAAAGTGATTTGGGGAAGCCCACACCATAATTTTCAATTTGGTGTGGGAGGATGTCACGCCGAGAAATTCATGACCGTTCAAAAATTAGCATCCCTGCGCCTAACTACTGCCGGATTTATGGGACTATTTTTACATGGCATTATTGTGGCAGCACCAGGGGCGTTTCTGCCCCAATGGACGGCAGCATTTGGCGAAACCGTGAATGTTGGACTTTTCTACACGGCGTTTTTGCCTAGTAGTTTAGCTGGACTGGTATTAGCATCGCGGCGAGTCGAACGTCATCCTTGGTTTGCTCTGGCATTTGTTACGGTTATGGTAGCATTCGCCCTTATCGCCCTATCCCCTACATTTACCTGGATTGGACTAGCCGCACTCCTGATCGGATTTGGAGACGGAATTCTCAATCTCCAATGCAACAGCTTAGTTGGCGAACTTCATCCCCAACGGCGAATTGTGCTGCTCAACTGGGCAAATGCTACCTTTGGAGTTGGAGCATTAAGTGCGCCTCTGATGGGAACATTTCTCCCTTGGCGATTGGCGTTTGGACTCGTGGCAATTTTGGCGCTGGGTTCCGTTGCTTTAGCCTGGAGAGCGCCCCAGGTTTTGAACTATCAACCTAAGCGCGATCGCATGCCTTGGAAGCAGGCTACCCCCTTTCTGGTGGTGATTTTTCTCTATGTCGGGTTAGAGAGTGCGATCGGTACATGGAGTGGCGCTTACTTGAGAAGCTTGGGTGAGAGTGTTGTTTGGAGTGGCACACTGCTTTCTCTCTATTGGGGAGGATTGACAGTGGGGCGTTTAACATTGAGCATTTGGGTCAATCCCCAACCGATTCGACGATTGCAATGGTTGCTGCTGGCTGGATTAGCCGTGGTGACCTTGACGAGTGTTTTTCCCTTTGGTATCTTGTTTGCTGTCGCTGCCTTCCTCTACGGTCCCACCTTTGCCACCGTATTTGCTTTGGTGCAACACAAGTGTGGTCATGTGGCAATAGGCTATCTATTTTATGCTGCCTACTTGGGCAAAACCTCTGTTCCGGCACTCTTAGGTCAAATCGGTAACCCAGCCTATTTCCCTTACGGGTTTATTGCCCTGGCACTACTTCTCTATGGGATGAGCCGAAAAATTTCTGTACCCTCACTCACGTACAGCGACTAAACAAATCAGCCAGAATCTGATTAGAAAACAAAAACCCCTCTGGATCACTTAATCTCAGCCGCCCATTCATCGGTAGTTTCTGGGCATTGTGCCAATCCCAGGCTTTTCCATCTCGTTCTACAACTTCTACCCAACCTTGCTGGTAGTAGGGCTGCAAAGTTGTGCCAATCTGTTTGAGAGTCTTCTCGCCAAACTGCTGCACCAGTGTCGATAGACTCACACCTTCTGCCAAGCGTAGTCCTAGCATCAGAGTTTCTAACAAAATATCCACGTCCGAGAGTTCTGGACTTTCCCAGATCCCATTCGCTTCAATGAACTGTTGCACCCAAGTATAATACTCTCGCCGAGTGCGGGGGCGAGTAAACCGCCGCCCCTGGACATAACTCGCCGCCCCCATACCAAACCCATAAAAAGGATGGTTTTCCCAATACACCCGATTATGTCGGCATTGGTGAGTGGGTAAAGCATAGTTGGATATCTCATAATGTTCATACCCGGCATCAGTGAGGAGCGTCTGGGCAAGGCGGTACATTTGAGCGGTTGTCTCGTCAGTCGGTAAGGGAGAAATTCCGGGGCTGTACTGTCGTCCAAAGGCGGTAACGGGTTCTATAGTCAGGTCATAGCATGAGATATGGGTAGGGGTAAGCTGAATGGCGGCTGTCAAGGATTCCTGCCACTGTTCTAAGGTTTGAGTGGGCAATCCAGAAATCAAATCTAAACTCCAGTCGGGAACCTCTACTTGGCGGAGCAAATCGACAGCGGTAAAGATATGATTAAGCTGGTGCGATCGCCCACAAATGCCCAATAGTTCATCTTGAAAGGCTTGAACTCCTAAGCTAACTCGATTCACGCCAGCATCCCGGTATCCTTTGATCTGGGACAGGTCGAATGTGCCTGGGTCCATTTCCAGGGAAATCTCCGCATCGGTAGCTATGCCAAACTGCTGTGCTAAGGTATCCAGAATGCGGCTTAACTGTTGAGTCGATAACAGAGAGGGGGTGCCACCGCCAAAGAAAATGGTTGATAGAGAACCAGTCGAGGCTGGTGTGGTTTGGATTTCTTGAGTCAATACCTCAACATATTCCTCAATCGTGCCGGACGTGCTACCCGTGGCTTTATCGCCGACTACGGATACAGGAAAGTCACAGTAGTAGCAGCGACGTCGGCAGAAGGGAATATGGATGTAGGCAGAACGAGGAATTCCCATCTCTATGACTTTCTCAGATTTGTTTAAAAAATTTAACACATTCTTCCGGAATTCGGGGAGCAATTCTTAAAGTTTGATTAACAAGTCAGTAGGTCAATGGAAATCAACCCAACTCTATCACGTTCTGTAAATACACCTTAAACCCTGACATAAGACGTAGCTGGCTTCTTGATGAGCGAGTATGACGAATAAGTTGTTATTTCAAGACAGTTGTAGAACAATTCTTGAGCCATCAACTAAAGCAGGGCTAAGCAGGTGGGTAAAAATAAACTCAACTCTATTACGTTATGTAAATTTGTCTCAAATTATTGCCAATGAAAAATGGCGCTCCTGACCGTTCACCTTGAGTTTACCGCATGGGGAGAACCGTATTCTCTTATACGAAAAACTGAAGATTTGAGCTAAGCCGATAGGCATAGGAAAACAAAAGGAAGTGAAAGATATAATAAATGAGATTAACCTCTATGATTATAAATCTCGAATAGTATTGGAAGATTTGCCAGATAAACCACTTGGATTGGAACCATGCTTGATTTTGTCATTATTCTTTTATTCATCCTAGGAGGAGCCGGTGTAGGGTTCGACGCCGTTGAATTGCTGCCGCCCTCCGTGCAGGAACAGATCACAAATCTGGAAGCGCTGCGCTGGATTTTAGCCAGTTTTACCGCCATTATCGGTTTTGCGGTTGGGTTAACCGTGCAGGTGACCTATCGTCGTTTGGAAAAGCAGGTGCGCCAACTGCCAATTGAGGTAATTTTAACCCGGGCAGTCGGTTTGGTATTGGGGCTGCTGTTAGCGAATTTAATGCTAGCACCGATTTTCTTACTGCCTTTTCCCTCTGAGTTTGCCTTTATCAAGCCCCTAGCGGCAATTTTGGGCAGTGTGATGTTTGCCTTTCTGGGAATCAGTTTGGCAGATACCCACGGTCGGACTTTTTTGCGACTGATTAATCCGAACAGCTTGGACACCATGTTGGTGGCAGAAGGGACGCTCAAACCGGCGGCGAGTAAGGTACTGGACACAAGCTGTATTATTGATGGTCGCATTGAGGAACTTTTGAATACAGGGTTTGTCGAGGGTCAAATCCTGATCCCCCAGTTTGTGTTGCAAGAGTTGCAGCAGCTAGCTGATGCAGCGAATGATCAAAAGCGGATTCGGGGACGGCGCGGGTTGGATATTCTCAAGGCAATGCAAACGGCTTATCCGGAACGCCTGATTATTCACCGGGCTGATTATGAGGATATTCATACGGTGGATGCCAAATTGGTGCGCTTTACTCAGGAAATTAATGGCACGCTTTTGACCAATGACTACAATTTGAGTAAAGTGGCTAATTTGCAAAAAGTCCCCGTACTCAATGTCAATGACTTGGCTCACGCGATGCGTCCGATTTATCTACCGGGTGATAGTCTGGAACTGAAAATCCTCAAGGAGGGGAAAGAACCCTCTCAAGGCGTGGGTTACCTAGATGATGGCACGATGGTGGTTGTAGAAGAAGGACGTAACCACCTCGGCGCCGAAATGCGGGTTGTGGTGACCTCTGCTTTACAGACTTCTGCCGGACGGATGATTTTTGCTCGTCCTCAAGCTTCTGTGGCGGCGTAAACATAAGAATCGGCTGCGGTTGAGGTGGCTTATACTTCTGGAAACGGTGCTGGAAAATCAGCACCGTTTTTGATCAGTTGCCAAACTAATCTCTAGGAAGGAACACTGCTGTGTAAGAATGGTTTAGTATTGCCGGAGCAATTTCTGGCAAGATGTAGGCTGTTGGAGAGAAAACGAGCTTTTTGTATGAAAGTTGGCGATCGCGTTAGAGTTAAGACATCTGTTATTGTTTACCACAATCCTGCCCACCGCAATGAGCCGTTTGATATCAAGGGTATGGAAGGCGAAGTCATTGCTATCGTTACGGAATGGCAAGGGCGACCCGTGAGCGCTAACTTACCGATTCAGGTCAAATTTGATAAAAAGTTTCGCGGTCACTTCCGGGAAGATGAGTTAGAAGCGTTGTGAATGTTCAGTTCTTCTCAACAAAATCAGTCAGTTGTTCGGTGAAAATACCTATCCTCGTCAGCTTTTTTGTTGACGGTTAACGGCGTATTATTATTCATTTGAATCATTAGCGACGGCGACAGAACCACCCAAACAGGTTGATGTCGCCTTGCATTTTTTGGAGTTCTTGTTGGTGGCGTTTGGCGGTTTGGCGATACCATTGGCAGTAGGACTGGAATTCTTGGCGATACTGCGTTTCTCGGTGGAACTCTTGAGCGAGTTTGTAGGTGGCAAAAATATCCGCAGCAGGCGGAGGGGTGGGTAAAATTTGGCGGAATTCCTCTGACATGGATTAAAGAGTATTGGGTTTAGCACAAGTCAAGGACCAGGATGTTTAGTGTAACAGGCTCACTCAGAATATGTTCACTAGGCTGATAGATTTAGCGAATTTATTGTTTATCTGTATGGAAATCCAGTTAAAGTTAGACTAGAAAAACTTAGAGTAATTGCAAAGATGATCAGGGGAGCAGGTCATTCTCATTACTCAAGTTTCAGTAGCACATTAGTGCTTAAGTCAGCGCTACTTAGCTTAGGGTAATATTCATGCAAAAACAAGCTCTAGCGATCGCATCTGTTTTATTATCTACCCTGTTGCCGCTCGATGCTTCGGCACAGAAATTTGAGGAGTTTTACATCTTTGGCGATAGTCTCTCAGACGTTGGCAACAGATTTGAAAGCTCTCAAGGTCTCTTCCCTCCTAGCCCTCCCTATTTTGAGGGACGTTTTACTAACGGTTTGGTCTGGGTGGAAGTTCTCGGATTAGAGTTAGGAATTGATCACAATCGAGCTAATAACTTTGCCCTTGGTGGTGCAACCTCAGAGGATGTGCTGGAGCAGGTTATTGAGTTGACCACAACAAGGCAACCACTCGATTCCAATGGTCTTTATACCGTTTGGGGCGGAGCCAACGACTACCTCGACATAGCTCCAGGCACAAACCCAACAGATATAGACACGACAACCACGGTCAACACCCTATCTAATGCGGTGACAACGCTGATTGCAAACGGTGCTGAAACGATTATAGTAGTCAACCTGCCAGATTTGGGAAGGACGCCTCTAAGATTAGCCTCTCCCTTTCCTGCCGACGCTATCACCGCCGCAGTCAATCAATACAACCGCAACTTAAATGCAGCTATGCAAATGTTAGCTCAAAACCGTGAAGTTCAGATCATACCACTCGATGTCAATGCTCTGGTTAATGAAGTTCTCGCCGAGCCTGCCAGATACGGCATAACAAACGTGACCGAACCTTGCTTAAATGATGCAACAGATACGGTTTGTCCCAACCCCGACGAGTATTTTTTTTGGGATGAAATTCATCCGACTGCTGCCGTTCATGAGCTGCTTGGAGAAGCGGCTTTGGCAGTGCTGATTAGTCCTCAAACAGTTATCCCCCAAGCCGACATTGCCTTAAGCGTTGCTCGCAGGCAGACTCAAACGATTGACGCTCGGCTCCGGTCCCTGCGAGGTGTCCGCGAAACTCCCCCCGAACAACGGGTCGGTGCCTTCGTGAACGGTGACATCAACTTCGGCGATAAAGATACCAGCAATAGCGAACCGGGTTATGATTTGACAACGACAGGCATTACTGCTGGCATTGACTATCGCATCACGGGCGACCTAGCGATGGGAGTTGCTGTCGGGCACCTCAGCAATGACACCGAACTTGATGATGACCTCGGCGAGGTTGAAGTTGATGGTTATGCCGTTTCTATCTATGGCAACTATGTTCGGGGTAACTTCTATACGGATGCCGTTGTCAGTTATGGTTGGAATGACTATGAGATAACCCGCCAAATCGAATTTGACAACCGCAGGGCTACGGCTGACACGGAGGGGAACCAGCTATCGGTCAAAGTGAACGGTGGTTACAATACCAGATTGGGCAACTTTTCTTATGGACCCACCCTAGGAATTGGCTATGATCGCGTCGAAATTGATGATTACACTGAGGAAGGTGCTCTTAGCCTCAACATGAAAGTCCAAGACCAACAAGTGGAATCGCTAGTTCTCAGTGCGGGCGTTCAGGCGGCTTATGTGTTCAAAGCTGGCAACACTACAGTGACACCCAATATCCGGGCAATTTACGAACACCAGTTCGCCAACGACAGCCGCGAAATCGAGACGGAACTCCTCACCCAACCCGGCATCCCGATACGGGCGACTACAGACGACCCCGATCGCGATTACGTCAGATTAGCCGCTGGAGTGGACGTGCAGTTTTCCCAGAATTTTTCCGGCGCGATCGATTACGAAACTGTCGTCGGGCGCGAAGACTACACCGACCATAGGGTTAGAGCACAACTGCGCTACCAATTCTAAACAACACCTAAACAACACAGATGTTTTATAATTGCCAATCTGAGCTCAAGCACTCAAGAATAGTGAAAAAGGCTCTCTATTTCTAGGGAGCCTTTCTGATTGTAAGTGGTCGAACATAAATAAACGGTACTGTATCAAGACATTAAAAATGCTTGTCACCTTTACCTCAAGAGAGGTTGGGTGATGTTTACAAAACTTTATACAGCACCCAAAAGTTTTGTCCGACTACTTAGGGAAACGGAACTGCCGTATCCCTACGACTGAAATTACTATCCTTAAAGCGCCTTAGCCTTAGCCACGATATTATCCACCGTGTAGCCAAACTTCTCTAAAGCAACCTCACCGGGAGCCGATACGCCAAAGTGATCAATACTAATCGTGTCACCTTCAGCGCCAACATAGCGACACCAGCCAAAGCTAGAACCCGCTTCCACTGCTAGGCGCTTGGTTACGGCTTTCGGTAGTACAGATTCCCGATAGCTTTCATCCTGTTCCTCAAACAGTTCCCAGCTTGGCATGGAAACCACGCGGACTTTCTTGCCTTCACCCCGGAGTTTTTCCGCCGCATCAACACAGATGTGGACTTCGGAACCTGTGCCAATTAAGATGATGTCGGGTGTGCCATCGCTATCAGATAGGATGTAAGCACCTTGGGCGACAGCATCAATCGAACTTCCGTCTAGGTTAGGTAGCCCTTGCCGGGACAATGCTAACAGACTCGGTGTTGACATTCCATTGGCAGGTTTTGCCTTCTCAATCGCTATCTTGTATGCACCAGAGGTTTCATTGCCATCCGCCGGACGAAGCACGATTAAGTTGGGAATCGCTCGCAGGGTGGGAATATGCTCAATTGGTTGGTGCGTCGGACCATCTTCCCCTAATGCTACAGAGTCATGGGTCATTACCCAGATTACCCCGGCATGGGATAGGGCAGACAGGCGAATCGCTCCCCGCATGTAGTCGGTAAAGACTAAGAAGGTGGCACCATAGGGAATCAACCCAGACTTATGCAGGGCAATCCCATTACAAATTGCTCCCATGCCATGTTCGCGCACACCAAAGCGAAGGTTGCGGTTTTCATAGGCACCTTTTTGGAAATCCTTTGAGGATTTGAGTAAGGTTTTGTTGGAAGGGGCTAAGTCAGCCGAACCGCCAATCAGTTCCGGTAATACCCCAGCCATGACGTTGAGGATTGTGCCAGATAGATTCCGAGTGGCATCTTTCTTATCCTCAGGTGTATAGGAAGGTAGGACTTTCTCCCAACCGTCGGGCAGCTTACCACTGACCATCCGTTCTAATAAAGCTGCTTCCTCACCGTATTCAGCTTTATAACGGGTGAAGAGTTTGTTCCATTCTTCTTCATATTGGGCACCGCGATCAACTGCTTTGCGGAAATGCTTCAGGGCGTCTTCGGGTACCTCGAAGGCGGGATAATTCCAACCCATATGTTCACGAGTGGCTTGTACTTCATCAGCACCCAAGGCTGCACCGTGTACGTCATGGGTATTGGCTTTATTGGGAGAGCCGAAACCAATGGTTGTGGTGACTTTAATTAAGGAAGGTTTATCGGTTACCGCTTTAGCTGCTGCAATTGCCTTATGAATCGCGTCCAAGTTGGTGTTACCATCGGGAACATGCTGGACGTGCCAACCATAGGCTTCAAAGCGCTTGCCCACATCTTCCGTAAAGGCAAGGTCGGTGGAACCGTCAATGGAGATATGGTTATCATCATAGAGGGCAATCAGTTTGCCCAGTCCCAGGTGTCCTGCCAGAGAACAGGCTTCTCCTGAGACACCCTCCATATTGCAACCATCACCTAAGATGACATAGGTGTAGTGGTCGATAATTTGGCAATCGGGTTTATTAAACTTGGCGGCTAAATGTGCCTCTGCCATCGCTAAACCGACACCATTGGCAATCCCTTGTCCTAATGGTCCGGTGGTAACTTCTACCCCTTCAGTCATGAAGTTTTCCGGGTGACCAGGAGTTTTGGAGTCCAACTGGCGGAACTGCTTGATATCATCGAGGCTGACGCTATCGTAACCTGTTAGATAGAGCAAGGCATACTGTAACATACAGCCATGACCCGCAGACAAAACAAAGCGATCGCGGTTTAACCAGTTGGGATTTTTTGGGTTGTACCGCATCAGGCGATCCCACAGCACAAACGCCATCGGTGCTGCGCCCATTGGCAATCCGGGATGACCGGAATTTGCTTTCTCTACGGCGTCTATCGCCAGAAAGCGGATGGAATTAATACAAAGTTCTTCGACAGATTGGGTTGCAACGACCATAGGTGTTATGTAATGACTCCAGGAAACTAGGGTTTAACGCAAAATTACTTCCGTAAAGCAAAGGTTACTCTTTCCCCAAGGATACTATCATCATCCCATTAGGGGGATCGATGATCAAGAGTCTCTGGTATAAGCTGGACTAAAATTTGAGGATTGGGTTGAATAAGCAGGACAAGTTGTTCTGTATATGTTTACACAGTATAAAGGTAGGGGCGCATAGCCATGCACCCCCACTGGGATAATTTATTGGGTTGAGAACCTAGAACAAATTACAATACTTCGGTGTAATGGAATGTAACTTTCTCGCCAAATCGGTCAAAACGTCCATCAATTGTCGCTTCTGCAGTCGCCCGAATTGGGTCAGGGACAGCACTATCAAAGGTGGACTTGTAGCCGATGTAGACTGAGGAACCGAAGACAATTGAGGTATTAAATAGCTCTGTTGATGGATCGCGGTCGGTAAGCAGCGTTTCGTTGGAGTCGAGTATACCATTGGGATTGCTGTCAATCCAGAACTGGTTACTGTAGCCCAATTCTGTGGGTAGCCAGCTCTTCTTATTACCCTTGCTCCCTTCGACTTGTTCCTCGTAACCCATATTCAAGGAATCAACCTTGACATCAACCGGATCACCGCTAGCATTGACTATGCGGAAGTTCCCAGAAAGCATATCACCATTGCGGATTCCGGTGAGGGAATCAATCTCGATACTGCGCTGATTCTTCTGGAAAACATCTACAACAGCATCGTCATCGTCAGAGGTTTCATTTCCTTCATCATCCGTACCGTTGGCGATGATGGTATTTGTGGGATCTTCCCAAGGATTTAATTCACCGGGTGCATAGGATGTCGTATAGTCGAAGGTGAAGGCTTCACCAAGGTCAAGAACTATATCTCCTGTATTCCCTGCAGCTTGCCAATCGGCTAAAGCATCAGTAATCCGATCAACGGTTTGCACTTCAGTAGTTTGCTGAATACCATCGCCGTTATTATCGATCCAAAGGCTGTCTGGTAGGGATGTAATTGTGACGGGGTCATAGTCAGCGCTATTGGGGTCACTGTCATTGGTGATTGTAACCGTGTAGGTGACATCAGCACCCACATCTTCGCGGATACTGGTTGTACTAGCTTCCTTGATGACGCTAATTTCTGGAAGCGCATCGCCATAGTAGTTAGCATCATCGCTGTCGGTTAAAGGAGCCTGGTTACCCAGATCATCGGTGTAGGTAACATCAACAGTCGCGGTGTTGGTGTGCTGTCCGGCTTGCCAAGTCGCACCGTTGAAGATCACGTTTGTGGATGCACCAGCCGCTAATGTGCCAATGTCGTATTGACCATTACCCGTGGTTGCATCTCCCGTGAGTCCATCCAGTCCAAAGTCGCTATCGGTTAAGCTGATGTTATTTAGAGCAACGTTACCCGTGTTGGTGACGATAAACTTGAAGATGGGATCACCGTTACCTTCGGTTAGTAGAGGACCGGTTGGGCTATCGGCATCAACAAAGGTTTGTCCGCCATCAACGGAAACGTATTTCTCGACATCAATGCTAGGGTCAGCACCCTAGTAATCACTGGGGTCATCATCCGCTACGGTTTCGGAGTTACCTAAGTCATCGGTATAATCGCCAGTGACTGTACCGATGTTGCTGTAATCACCCGCAACGGCTGTGCCTGTTCCTTCATAAATCCAGGTTTCTGTGGTGTCTAAAATGCCATCGGTATCTGTATCACCACTGACATAGTTGACAACTACACCTTGGTCATCGCTGACATTGACGTTGGATAGACCGATGTTTCCGGCATTGCTAACACTGTATGTCCAG
>NZ_JAVJZI010000218.1:0-25537 GCF_040223135.1 Coleofasciculus sp. G3-WIS-01 | reverse complement strand
CTTGTTTCATGGCTAAACTATACCACTACATGGGATAGAAAGAGAGAGATTGAAAATACTTCGGGGATTGACCCCTCGCATTTTCCGCTATCCCCCTACCCCTTACTTCGTTGAAGGGGTAGCCCCTCGCGATTCGGGTGGTGAATCACATTAACCGGGGCGTACTGTTTTAACACAGATAACAGGTGTCCAGTTTGTTGACCACAGAGGATAAATTTTGCTGTTTCCGACTGAGACTCAATTTGAACAAGACTTGTTGCTGCTGCTGACCAGTGTCTTCCATCCGCAGAAGACTCAATATGTCCTAACAGTTTTAGTCGCCGCAAAATGCGACCAGGGGCTTCAAGTTCCAGCGCCTGACAAGCTTTTTTAAATAATTCCCATGTACCCTTCCCCGTAGCCGATAGCCAGTAGAGCAATTGTTGATACCGTTGAGAAATTGCTTCATTATCCGGTATTTCCTGAGTTGTCGATGTTGGTATGATCTGGAAAGGATCGTCATTTGAGTCAGATTCAACAATTTTGTAGGGAATGGGATTTGTGTAATCATGAACATGATGAGCAGCACCAACCATCCGTTTAATTTCGTCATAGCGGAAACTGGATCGACCTTTAATCGGAGATTTAAAGAAAGGCAGTGGCATTAAATAAGACTGCACAGGTTCAGGAAAATCCCCAGGTTGAGGCGTTTCTACCGCGATAAAAAAATAGAAGCTCCGACGTTTAGCTCCTTTTTCAATTCGCACCAGTGGCACAAACTCACTCAAGTCATGCTCTAAAACCTTTTCCGAAATTTTATCCACCAGTTGTTTAACATTGCCTCTGTAGGAGAACCCTGCATACCATCGTTGAACATTTGCCATAGCCTTTTTATCGTTTAGATTAATCAAGGAATGGGCATAATTATACTGCCACATACGGAGTATTTATCTCCAATATTGATAAATTCCCGACGTTCGGGTTCAGAAACTTCCAGACTGTTCCAGTCCAAAATTCTCACCAATCGCTCTGCTGACTCATTCCCATAAGTCGCTCTAACTAAATACAATCCCGTTCCCGGTAACTTCAGGGGTAGGGGTTGGTTCGTTTTCTGCGATCGCGTCACGATGACTTGCTCATTCAACAAGTTGCTCACCTCCAGTTCAACCCTTGGAGCAAAGCCAAAAACGGTAACATGAGGCGGATGTCCCTCCAACCATCCGCGTTGATTGGGAACCCGCAAACCACCAGAGAAGCTGATAGATAACCGGACTGTTGGCTGCAACGCATCTTTGAGGGTTTGGTTATCAATAGACACCCCATCATAGGCTTGAGATGTAACCAAACATTGAGTCAGTTCTACCCAATTTGAATCCTCCGCAATCGGTTGAGGTTCACCACTCCATGCCAACAAACGCTCATCCTGCAAACTGTAAATATCGTTCAACAGTTCCTGCTTACAAAGTAAGATAAAAGGTGTACCCAATGCTGGCGTTCCCCAAGAGGCATAAACGCCGGAGTCAGGATTTTCGGCATCAGGAATGAGTAGCCAAAAATCACGAGCTGGAAGGATGAGTTGATCGAGTTCAGGCGGAGAAGTTACTGAACATCTAAGTCCCTGTTCTAAGTCATCTACCCTGAGCGGATTACCGATAGGTAAGTACCATCCGGGACGCTCCTCACTTAAGGCTTGAGTCCCATTTTCATACTCAACCTGTACCGACTCTAATTGTCGCCCTCGTTGTTGCTTAGGATAAAGATAATAGTCAACTTGACCAAAGAAAGGGTCTTCGGTGCGATACAATCCAGCAAAAAGATTGGGACTCCAGGTATGACCAACCTTATTCGGTGTTGCGGGACACCCTTGAACTTGCCACTGCTGATACACCTCATGAATGACTTCGGCAACGATTTCCGTCCGTTGTTTATTTTCCATTACCAATTCCCGTAAATGATGGGAAAGGGGTTCACGACGAATCTGAGTCAACAGTGTCTGAGCATCCCACGGAACCGTCCATTGTTTGGTGGCAAATAAAACTTGCAGCTTATCTTTGTCAGCCTGTCGCAGTAAACATTGAGAGATCGGATAGTTAATATATTTTTGTGAACCCCTTCCTGGGTAAGCAGAAGGCTGAAATCCCTGCTCCCATAGCCAATAATTCCAAGCTTTCCACAGGGGTTCTTCTGCCTCTTTACCCGATTTCATGCCCTGTGGACGCAGAGAACCTGGGAGAGGCAAAATTTCTCGCAGTCGTTTGAAGTAATTCAATTGAGAAATTTCTTCTTCATTCGCCATGCGGTAGGCGGTTAAAACGCAGGCTCCGAGAAAAGCCACACAATTAGGACTATCGTTTTCATCTCGTCCTTGGATAGGATTCAGATTAACCTGTTTGTCAACAATAACGGCTTTTCTGATCGCTTCCTGAAAGTCATCACTCCAATTATCCGAGCCAGAAAGGGTTAAAAAAAAGCCTTGACCAATTCGATCAAGTACATCATCGTCAACGCTCAAATAAATCTTGCTTCCCCGTGGCACCCCTTTGAGGAAGTAAGATATTAACGCTTGGTTCCATTCAGTGTAATTTGCCATGACCGAGTTTCAGTCCCTATTGACTTGCCGAAGGCGGGTTACTCTTAATCACTGTAGAGTCCTACCGCAATAATCAATTCGCCATCTCTGTTAACTCATGGGGACGGCAAAAATCAGGGTCTAGTTGTTTCTATTATGAATTCTAGCTCAAGATTTGGACAACGATAACACCGAATTTTTTTGGCGAAGACAGCGCAACGACGAACCCAGCGTGTTAAATTGACATAACAGCAACGGCTAAATTTGCCCAATTCTGTTGTTTACGAGAGGTAGGCGTGCCGACTAAATCCCTAGAGTCAATGGTTGGATTGGCGAAAGTAGAAGACTTGCCCCGGATTAAAGCCCTGGCAGATGCCCATCGGCAAGAACTAGGCTTTGTCAATCGGGCGACTCTAGCGGCGGCGATCAACTCCGATGAAATTCTCTGTTGTCTTCAGGGGTTTTTGCACTTTCATCATCGGCGCGATAAGATTTCTACGCTTTATCATCTTTGTGTTTCCCCGGAATATCGCCGACAAGGGGTGGGGCGTTCTCTGGTTACTCTGTGGGAGGAACATAGCCGCACCTGTAGTATGGAAACATTGCGCCTTAAATGTCCCCTCGATTCAGAGGCGAATGGTTTTTACTGGCGATTAGGCTTCACTCGAGTGGCGATCGAACCCGGTAAGCATCGTCCTCTAGTTGTTTGGGAAAAGAAACTCCCAGAGGCGACACCAAGCCATCCTAAATTTGTCGCATCTCTGAGTGCTGGAGGTTCCGATATAAAGCGTCTTTTTGAACTTTGGGATATCGGTGGTGATCCGCGTAATCCATTTCAAGACGTTCTCACTTCACCCCTAGCTTGTCCAGCTTCGACAATGACGTATTTGCGCCACGAAAAAGAAAAGGGGCGAATTAAAGAAATCTGGCTCGATTGTGGGGCTTATCAGGTGCAGCAAGGGAAAATAACTTATGAGGAATTATTAGATAAATTAGACCAATTGTATCGTGATAATCAGTGGGCAGATGGATATGTATTGCCAGATAGTGTACCGCTCTCGACGGATTCCGATCAGCTTGTGGAATATAAAGTCCGAGAGACGCTCTACTATTGCACCAGATTTTTCCAAACAATGCCCGCATACATCCAAGAACGCGCGATCGCACCCGTCCATGGACGCACACCAGAGCAAATCAGCCGTTGTCTGGAAACATATAACCAGACGGGCATTACGACAGTCGGCTTTGGATCTTGGGGAACCTCAGGTCCGAACAGCAGTGTGAATATGCTCTCCCAAGAAAGTTTAGCCATGTTCTCAACGGTTCTGGATATCGCTAGTGAACATAGAATGAAAGTTCATTGTTTTGGTATCGGTAGTCCAAGTAGCTTTAATCGTCTCCGCTCCCATAAACTAATCCCCCATACTTTAGATAGTACGACCTGGTGGAAAGCCGGAGGATTTGGCGCGATTTTTTTTCCCAATACCGCTCAAATCCAACTAACGAAAAGACGTGGTATTGAGACGACAAAAATTGCCTTAGAACAGCTCAAAAAAACTACTAATCATTCGTGTTCTTTTTGCCAAAGTATTGAAAAATTAAGAACGAGTCGTAACTACCGAATCATGCACAATCTTACGGCGTGGTTAGACACATTGGCAGGCGAAAATGGGAAAGAGATTAACGTTACACCTACAACAGAATACAACCTTAGAAAGAGTGGCGGCGATTCTTGAGTTTTTTAACAATCAGGAGACAGACCTTGAAGAATTAGCGGCAAGATGTTATATAGGAGTTACCGTTTTACAAAAACTCATCTTCCCCTTCTTGCGGAACATTTCAATCCTTTCTAAAACAAATCCACCTGAATTAACCCCATTCGGCAAAGTTGCGGCTCATATCCAACAGTCAAATCCTGACATACTGGGTGATTTTTTCCATTTACAACTTTATCACCTACATCGAGAAGAACCTGACAAACGATTCTCCTATGCTTATGGGACAGTTGTGCAGCAACTCTGGTTGCGAAAAGAAGTTGTGTTATCACCTACGGAGAAAAAATCCTTAGTTGGAGAAGTGATTGAAGCCGCTGCCCATAAATTTGAACTGTCTGCTAGTGAAATCGCCTTTAGTGACAGTAGTGTCACTGGTGTACTCAACTGGTTACGCGGCTTATCACCACCGGTAATCGAATCAGAAGGAAAATCCGAAAACTTTAGCTGTCGCTACTTTTGCGCGGCTCCTTTATTGATAAAGGCAGTAGACAAAACCTATCAACAACTGCAACGAACCTATGGCTCTAAGATTTTCTTGCGAAAAGAAATTCAAGAACAGCTGTGTCAAATGTTATTGTTAGATCCGAGTGGATTAGATGGCACTCTAGATAATACTAAACGCACCTATGATTACGATCAAGGCAGCTTATTTGACTATGGGTATGAAGGCGGTTACGGGCAATGGGTGATGTTGACTCAATCTCCAGAATGGAGTCAATTACTTTAATTTGGACTTTCGACTTATATTATTTTAGGCATCAGGCAAAAATCCCGCACCCAATTTGTGTTTTGGTAGCACGGGATACATTTTACCTGAAGTTACGCGATCGCACGCCAGACAGAACTAATCGATTAGCTAGGTTTAGTTCTGGGATCGATAGCCGCTAGCAGATCGGCAAGTTCACTGGCGTGATCTTCTTCGTCTTGTAGAATTTCTTCGAGTATATGACGAGTTGTGGGATCAGCATGACCGAAAAAGCCGACTAGCTTGCGGTAAACTTCAATGGCAATCCGCTCGGCTACTAAATCTTCTTTAATCAATTGAGTCAACTCAATATTTGCACCCGTGCTACCATACTCAGTCGATGAGCGATTCATGATTGTCGCTGGATTAAAATCGGGATCACCCCCAACCTGGTCAATACGCTCGGCGAGCATCATCGTATGTTCTTGTTCTTGCTCGGCGTGTTCAGCAAACTCCGCAGCAACTTGAGGATAATTAATTCCCTTAGCAATAACCTGATGGTGACGGTAGCGCATTACACATAAAATTTCCGTGGCTAGCGCTTCGTTGAGGAACTGACAAGCTTGTTCGCGGTTTAGGGGATAATCTTCAGTAACGGCTCCCTCTTCAATAGATTGACGCGCCTGCTGGCGAATCTGATCGATATCATAAAGTTTATTGTTTGTTTGTGTGGCTGTCATAGGTGTTCATCCTTCTCATTATCAAGGGTACTCACCAATTCACCAACGACTTGTCGTTGGCTCTTGGAGCTAGCTAATGGAGTGACCCAAATCTTTACTGAACTTAACTTTAAACAAAGAGCCGGAAAAGCGCTTCTGTCGTAGGGGAGAGTTATCTTATGAGGCTACTCACGCCGGTAAAAATTGCGATACCTGTTAGGACATTGAAGACATAACCAGCAATGAATCCAAAAGGAATCAGCCAATAGGCTAAGGGGATGATTTGTTGAGTCGCCTGTTGATTGGGTTCAACTAATCCAAATTCATCTGCGCTTTGATAGCCTTCACCGATGATACTAATCTGGGTCGTTGATAAACCATTTGTCAAAGATATCATCCTCTTCCGTTTACTTTCTCCACGAAACCATCGGTAACAAATAGCGATCGCTCCTCCTTTCACTCTAGTTTTGGGGAGAAGCGATCTACCTGTTTTACACTAACGGGATTTGTGATTGCCGTTCATGGATAGGAACATAAGCGACCTCGTGATCGCCAGTATAAATCTGGGTGGGTCGGAAAATCCGGTTTTCTGCCAGTTGTTCCTTCCAGTGCGCCAGCCAACCGGCTACCCGTGCGATCGCGAATATGGGGGTAAACAAGTCGGTGGGAATACCAAGTTTGCGATAAACCAAACCGGAATAGAAATCTACATTCGCGTAAATCCCTTTATATCCCAGTTTTTCCTCAACCGCCTGTTCTAACTCTAAGGCAATTTCGTAGTATTTATCCGAACCAAACTTCTCAAACAGTTGTTCGGCTAAATGCTGTAGAATTGTAGCTCGCGGATCTTTGACCTTATAGACACGGTGACCGAATCCCATGATTTTTGACTTGCGCTGCAAGCAATCCTCTAGATAGGGACGAACATTTCCCACTGAGCCAATTTCTTCGAGCATCGTAATCACTTCTTCATTCGCTCCCCCATGCAAGGGACCGGCTAGGGTACCTACGGCTGATGCGATCACCCCATAGGGGTCAGTTAGCGTCGAAGCCGTCACCATGGCTGAGAACGTAGACGCATTCATGGTATGTTCAGCATGGAGTGTTAAGCAAACATCAAAGACGTGAGCCTCTAAGGGATCAGGTTCTTGCTCAGTGAGCATATACAGAAAATTAGCGGAATAGTCTAAATTGTCGTTCGGCTTCACCGGGTCATTCCCCTTCCGCATCAGCTTAAATGCTGCTACCATTGTCGGGATTTTCGCCAACAGGCGGACAACGGCTTCCCGGATGTAATTGGGATTTGGGAGAGCGCGTTTCGAGTAAAAAAGACCCAATGCTGCTGCAGACGCTTGCAGTGCATCCATCGGATGTCCGGTTTCCGGGAAACATTTCATCATGTCCCGAATCCGATATTTAATCCGTCGATGGTAACGAATTTCCGTCTCAAACGCTTCTAGCTCATCCTTAGTTGGTAGCTCACCCCATATCAGCAGATAGGCGGTTTCTAGGAATGTGCTTTTTGTGGCGAGTTCTTCAATCCGAATACCTCGATACTCTAATATCCCCTGTTTTCCATCAACATAGCTGATACTGGATTGGGCCGCGGGAATGCCTTCTAAACCTGGTTTATACTCACAGACAGTCATAGAACTACCAAATACGTTTGAAGTGTTCTCAGGCTAACTTACCAGAAACTGTCAGATTAGTAATGTGTGTTACAAAAATTCTTAAAGATCGTCTAGATCAGCCATTTTGGCGACGTGAGCAAAAATAGCTCACTTTGACCCAGAGGAACTCCCGTTTCTTTCAGGTTTAACCCGATAACGCCCGCTTTCTTGAGGACAAGTTTTTCCCCTGCTTCTCCCCAAACCAACAATTCTGCCCAATTGCCTAAATCCGGTTGATGACCGACTAACGCCAAACAGCTTTCTCTGTTCCGGTTTTGACGCCACTTCTGTAGCCAGTTGACCCAGGTATTGATATCCCCATCAGGCGCAAGGCTGGTAAATTCGTCGAGTTGCTCACCCAAACCTACCTCTTGCAGAATCGCGGCGGTTTCTCGCGCTCGGACTAAGGGACTGGTCAATATTTGGTCAAAATGCAAACCGCGATCGCGCAGTTGCTTGGCGACTTTGGTTGTCTTCTTGCGCCCTTTGCTCGTCAGGGGACGATCTTCATCGTTCGGATAGTCTTTGCGATCGGCAGCGATGCCATGACGGATCAAGTACAGGTCTATCGTCATCCGTTTTTTATTTTGTCCTGAAAATTAAGATCGTAAGGTTCTCTAGGAACACAATCAAGATTTTATTGATGATGCTATTGAATTTTTTGCCCTCACCCAATAAAACAAGGGCAGGTTTTGCATCACAGTTGTCGGAAACAATCAATGTTAATCCCTAAACCCGCCCCTACAAAAATCGTGATCGCCTGCAATGGTGGAGAGCCACACTTGTTTAATCAGTGTGAATCAAATTATCTTTGGGATTAACTAAGCGCCAGAGTTTTTGCTTGATTTGAATATCAAAGACTTCCCACTTGAGCTTGGTGAATTCGGTATTATCATTAAAGCCACCTAAAAAGCCAATGGGGATTTCAAAGCCGCCGGCGGTCATGCGTCCGCCACCAAAGAATCGTCCCTGATTGTCTTGACCAAAGGCTTCTTTAATAAATTCGTCGGGATCAAGGGTAATTTTATTGGTTCTCAAGGAACCAATTACTACTTCGACTTCTTCGTCTTCGTTGTGGACAATACCGTAAACCACAGCCGTGTGGACATTTTCTTCAGTCACCAAAAAGTCAGCAGCTTGAGGAATCGCATCGCGGTCATCGTAACGTAAATAGCCCACTCCCGCGATCGAGAAATTATTCTGGACAATGCGATTTTTCAGCGATCGCTCGATCACATCCATCACTCGTCGCGATCGCGCCGTTTGCAGGACAGCATTGAGCAACTGTACATCATAGAAACGGCTCAAATACGCCGCCGCTAAGAAATCCTCTTCCTTCGCCCGCATCAGGCGATCGGTATCGGCACGTAAACCGTGCATGAGTGCTGTGGCGCACTTGACATGGGTGCTAATACTACTATCAAGCTTGAGTAAACCCTTTTGCAGGTATTGGCTGAGGATAGTGGCGGTTGCCCTTGTCTGAGGTCGCAAATCGGCAAATTCTGCTTCCAGATTACCCTGAGGATTGTGATGGTCAATCAGGACAACAATGGGGATACCTGCTTGTTTGACAAAGGGCATTAACTGGGTTGTGGTTCCCTGGTTGTCAACCAGAACACAACCTTGATACACCGAAAAATCCCGATCCTTCAATGTCTGAATCCCCCAGCGCTTAGCTGGCAAGTTGGTCAGTTTGACCAAGGCGATGTTTTCCTGATGAGACAGAGTTCCTGCATATACAATGTCACATTGGATATTGTACTGTTGGGCAATTAACTGGTACGCCCAAGCACTCGATAAAGCATCAGGATCAGGAAAATCTTGAATGACAATAAGCTGGCGTTCTGAACTGTGACGATCTAAAACCTTTTGCAGTTCTCCTATTTTGGTTTCGGAAGCATCAACATGCTGCCGAGGTTCGCGGCTACTACTACTGCGGTTATTAGGATTTTTTGGGGAAGCTTTCTGTTGTCGTGAAGCTCCATCACTCCCATCCGAACCTGATGCTTTATTGTGTAGAGCGTTATTATTGGCAGATTTCAGCGGGTTGGATTCCATAGCGGGCAAGATATTTAGCTGTTGGTGCCGATGGGAACCCACCAGTCAGGTATGCTCTGAATGCGGTTATCGCTGGGGGAAACTGAACTTATCAGTCAGGACAATTGTCTGTGTCAACTGTGGAAAAGAACACGACCGGGATGATAATGCCTCAGTAATTATTGTAGAGACGCGCTTTTGAAGCGTCTGTACGGGTAGGGCATATCCACGACTATAAACGGACTCCTGAGCGCGTGTAAGACCTCGTATGAGGCACTGTGTGATGAGCTGTCAACCCACCCTTGAGTACATTCAGTTATCACTGTTTGACTGGTAGGGAATCACCGTCCTTGTAGGGTGGTGAGGATGTCAAACGCCAATCACATACTTTCGCCACTCTTGATGAACTCCACCTTTAACCTGTTTAGCCACCTCAAAGTGAAGACTGCTATATGGCTTGCGGGGTTGATGTCGCAACATCATGTTGGCTTCCTTAGGCGTTCGGTTCCCTTTTTTGACATTACAACGCACACAGGCGGTGACAATGTTTTCCCAAGAATCTCCCCCTTGTCGAGAACGAGGAATCACATGATCGAGGGTTAAATCATCACCCGTGTATCCGCAGTATTGACAAGAATGACTATCACGGTAGAGGATATTGCGGCGGGTTAAAGGAATTTCTTTGTAAGGAACCCGAACGTAATGGCGCAACCTAATAACGGTGGGTAGCGGTAACTCTGGGTAGATATATTTGCCGTTGTGTTCAATTTGTTCCGCTTTGCCTTTGAGCATCAAGACAACCGCTCGTCGCCAATTGGTGACATTGAGCGGTTCGTAGGAGGCGTTTAACACCAGAACCTTGCTCATTAGGAGATCGAAATAATGTGAATATTATCCCAGATATTAGCACAGGTTGATGGATCTGGGTAATGTTTTAACGTTTCGGTCTACTGAATTTTTTTATCCTTGAGCCAATAGGTGGTCATTTCTCCCTTACCTTTAATCAGAATCACACCACGTTCCTCAAAGTCGTATTCATCTTTGAGCAATTCATAGGTTGCCCGGGTTACTTGAATGCGACCGGGTAAACCGTGAGATTCCATACGGCTAGCGGTATTCACGGTATCACCCCACAAATCGTAGCTAAATTTCTTGATGCCAATGACACCCGCGACGACAGGACCGCTATTGATCCCAATCCTCAGGCGAAAATTTTCTCCAGTCTCTTGGTTAAATTCAGTAATGGCTCGCTGCATATCTAAAGCCATCTGTGCAATCGCCTGAGCATGATCCAGACGCCGCCGAGGTAGTCCCGCCGCCACCATATAAGCATCGCCAATCGTTTTAATTTTTTCCACGCCATGTTCCTCAACCAGTCGGTCAAATTTGGAGAAAATCTGATTCAGCAGTTCAACCAGTTGGGTGGGTGAGGTTTGAGTGGAAAATTTGGTAAAATTGACCAGATCGGCAAACATAATCGTTACCCCTTTAAAACTTTCTGCGATCGTGTGCTGACCCCGCTTCAACAGCTCCGCCACCGGTTGGGGTAAGATATTCAAAAGTAACAGTTCGGCGCGTTTGCGGGCGCGATTGAGGGCAACTTCGGCTTGTTTTTGTTCGGTAATATCGGATACTGTCCCTTCGTAGTAAAGGAGTTTAGCCGCTTCATCTTTAACCGTATCGATATTTTCCACAATCCAAATAATGCTGCCATCTTTACGATAAACCTGGGACTGAAAATCGGATAAGGTATCATAGCGCTGCATTAAAGCGGCTAACTCTTCCTGGCGTGTGGGTTCAACATAAAGTTGCTCTCCAATATTCCTCACCTGTTTCATCAGATCTTCGGGTGAGGTATAGCCTAAAATTTTGGCTAGGGCTGGATTAGCGGTGATGTAGCGTCCCTCAGGAGTGGCTTGGAAAATGCCCTCGGTGGCTCGTTCAAAGATACTGCGATATTTCTCTTCCGCTTGGCGCAGGGAAGCTTCTACTCGTTGTCGTTCTTGAATTTCGGCTTGGAGTTGCAGATTTTGCTCCTCTAGCCGCTTTTGCAGGTTCCGAAGTGCTAGATGCGTCGTCACTCTGGCTTTGACTTCTTCCTGCTGCACGGGTTTGGTGATAAAGTCTACTGCTCCCAGATTCAAGCCTTTGACTTTATCGACAGCATCAGATAGCGCACTCAGAAAAATTACTGGGATATCTCGAGTTGCTGGATTCGCTTTCAGGCGGCGACAGGTTTCAAAGCCATCAATCCCTGGCATCATTACATCCAGTAAGATGAGATCGGGTTTGGCATATTCGACTTTTTGCAGAGCGCTTTGTCCATCCTGCGCCACCAAAACTCTGAAGCCAGAATCGGTTAAAAAGTCAAAGAGGACACCGAGATTATGGGGAGTATCATCGACAATAACAATGACGCCTTGTAATAACTGTTCATCATTCATCGGGGTTAAAGTGGTTTGGTTCATAGTTCATAGTTCATAGTTCATGGTTCATTTTCTGGTGAACTTGCTATGAACGATGTAGCTGGCTTCGTGTGGTATAATGGAAGATTGGTTGCTTTGATTTGGCGATCGCAGCCCTACTCTGGAAGTTACTTTGTCCCCGGTAGAAGATTCCCTGTTTTCCTCTCAAGAGCCACCCCTACACCCGGAGTGATCAATTCGGTAAGGAGCCAGAGGCTGAAGGTATTGAGCATACACTGTGATTGTCAGGATCGTCGAGTGGCATAAAAACCGTGCGATCGCGTCCCGTTTCTTTTGCTCGATACAATGCTTGATCCGCCGCCCTGATCAGCGCTTCCGGAGAGGTGTGGTGACAAGGAACAGTGCTAGATACCCCCACACTCAATGTGACAGCATTCTTAATCGGCGATCGCGGATGGGTCAAACCTAACTGATTCAGCGACGTCTGAATGAATTGAGCAACTTGTAATGCGCCTTTGGCTGGGGTATTGGGTAGAATCACCGCAAATTCTTCTCCTCCATAGCGGGCGACTAAATCGGCGGGGCGCTTTACCACCTGTTTCATCGCTTGCGCCACCTGATACAAACATTCATCCCCAGCTTGGTGACCCTTGCTATCATTGTAGAGTTTGAAATAGTCTACATCACATAAGAGCAACGACAACACCCATTGCTCTCGTCTGGCAATCCGCCACACTTGGTTAAAATATTCGTCAAATCGATGCCGATTCGCCACCTTAGTTAAACTATCTAACGTTGCCAAACGCTTCAGTTGAGCATTCGCTTTTTGCAGTTTCGCCTCAGCCTCCTGACGCTGCTGAATCTCTTGTTGAAGTTGCTGATTTTGGACTTGCAGATTCCGGCGTAGCTTTTGAATCGTCAGATGGGTGTTCACTCGTGCCAACACAATTTCCTGTTGGGTGGGCTTAATAATATAATCAACCGCACCTAATTCAAATCCTTTGATAATAACCGCCGTTTGAGACAGTGCTGTGAGAAAAATTACCGGCATATCGTGGGTAGCTGGATTAGCTTTCAGACGCCGACAGGTTTCAAACCCATCAATTCCCGGCATAATCACATCCAGCAAAATGATATCGGGATGCTCTAATTCAGCTTTTTTGATTGCACTTTCACCATCCCTTGCCACGATAACCTGGAACCCCGCCTCACTCACAAAATCTAACAGCACTTCTGAGTTCGTGAGATTATCATCAACAATGAGAATCGTCTCTTTATCATGTATCATTTGTTATTTGTCATTCGTCATTCATGTATCTTTTCACAAACTCCAGAATTTGTTTCTCCTGAAACCCGTTGGCTAAGCGGCGCAGCTTCTTGGCAAATGGAACCCATTGCGGATCGAGTTTTTCTAATTGATCCGCTTGCTCACTAATCCCTTTGATATCACCCATCATGGCTAATTCATAGAGAATCGTCATTTCCTTTAGGGGCGGCGCGACAATCTCTGAAGCAGTAATCGAAACCTCTGGTTTTTGTTCGGGCAGTTTTTCCCCAGGGTAAACACTACTGGGTGCTTCAGTGGATTCATAAATCCATTCTAAGTTTAGATGCTTTTGCAGCGTAGCAAAGAGGGTTTTGGCTTGTACAGGTTGCCCGATAAAATCATTACAACCTGCCGTAATAGATTGCTGTTGTTTTTCCCCAAAAACACTAGCTGAAATCGCCAAGACTACGATATCTCGTAACGCAGGAATTTTTCGTAACCGTCGCGTCGCCTCTAATCCATCGAGTTTTGGCATCATCAAATCCATTAAAATCGCGTCGGGGTGTTCTTCTTGGGCTTGCTGGAGACAGTCTTCACCATTGATGGCTTCAAGTACCTCAAACCCTAAGGGTAACAATAAATTGACGAAAATTGAGCGATTTTGCCACTGATCATCGGCAACCAAGATTTTGCGCCGATGACCGCGAAACCCAATAATAATTTGATCTTCTACGACATCTATTGCTGGGTCTGGAGAGACGGCGGGTAAATCTAAATCGACAGAAAAGGTACTTCCTTGACCAACATAACTTTCTACATGAAGTTCGCCGCCAAGGAGTTGGACTAACCGTTGACTAATCGCCAATCCTAATCCCGTTCCTTCCACCTGTCGATTCCGATTTTCAATTTGATGAAATGGTAAAAAGATATTGGTTAATTGTTCAGCAGCAATCCCAATTCCTGTATCTTGAATCTGAAATCGCATTTTTCGGGATGATTCCGTCTCCGATTGAGGGGCTGAGACATAGCCAACTTTAAATGTAATATTCCCCTGATCCGTAAATTTAATTGCATTCCCCAACAGATTAATTAGCACTTGTCGCAGTCGTTTTTCATCACCCCGGACAATTTTAGGTAGGGGGGAGAGGGGTTCATAGTGAAAGGCAATAGCTTTTTCGTCAGCCCGGATGCGAACCATTTCAATAATTCCCTCCAGAAAATGGGGGAACTGAAACTCGCTTAAACATAAGTCCATTTTCCGGGCTTCAATTTTAGACAGGTCTAAGATATCGTTAAGTAGGGTTAACAGATGTTCGCCACACTGTTGAATGATACTCAGTCCTTGCTGTTGCTTGGCGGTAGGATGGGGTTCGCGTTTGAGCACTTGGACATAGCCTAAAATACCGTTGAGGGGTGTGCGGAGTTCATGACTCATATTTGCCAAAAATTCGCTTTTGGCATTATTGGCAGATTCGGCTTCTTGGCGGGCTTGTTCCAGGTGGAGATTCTTTTCGGCTAATTGTTGACTAATTCGGGTTTGTTCTTCTAAAAGTTGACTCTGGGCGAGGGCAATTCCTACCTGATCCGCTAGTTGACTCAACAGTTCAATTTCAAACATTTCCCACTGTCGCAGACCACTACATTGATGGGCAATTAATAGACCCCAGAGGTTGTCTCGTTGTAAAATAGGAACAATTAAATAGGCTCTAACGCCAAAGGGTTTTAAGAGTTTGATATGGCAGGGTTCCAGGTTGGCTTGGTAGAGATCTTCGATCGCGCGAATACGCCCTTGGCGATATTGTTCTAAATAGCCTTCCCGAAAACAGGGATCGTAAATCTCCTGTCCTTGAATCGGTGTCCAGCCAGGAACCACGGCTTCAGTCATGATTACCCCCGTTCCATCGGCGTTGAGTTGGTAGATTACTACCCGATCAACTTGCAAGATCCGGCGCACTTCGGTTACTGTAGTTTGCAGGATAGCATCCAGTTGTAAGGATTGGCGAATCTTGAGCGTAATTTCGGCAAAGAGTTGCCGTTGTAAGGTTTGGCGACGCAATTCAGCTTCGGAATGTTTGCGTTCAGTGATATCTTCGGCAATCCCAGCAATGCGGTTCATTTTACCCGTTTCGTTGAACACCCGAAACGTCCGCACCCAAACCCAACGTTCACTCCCGTCGGGGCGTAAAATGCGGTATTCTTCTTCAAAGTCTTGTTCTCCTTGCAGTTGTTTGCCTAAAGCTTCGGCAACGCGATCGCGATCATAGGGATGAATATTATCTAACCAGGTCATCGGCTGATCGTAAAGACTTTCGCGGGAACGTCCCCAGACTTCCTCATAAGCTGGACTCAGATAAAACATGCGGCTTAAATCGGGCGTGGTTAAAAAGAACACTTCCCGAATATTTTCTGCGAGTTGGCGGAATTGTTCCTCTCTTTCGAGTAACGCCGCTTCTGCTTGTTTGCGATCGCTAATATCAGTATGCGTCCCGACAATTCGTGTCACCTTATCCTGTTTATCCCGTAGTACCAATCCTCGTGATAAAAACCAAGGGGTTGATCCATCAGTGTGTACCATGCGAAACTCTAATTTCCATTGGGAAAGTTCGCCGCTAAAGAGTTGATCCATCGTGGCTTTTACCCTAGAGAGATCCTCTGGATGAACCCGCGCTATCAATTCATCAAAGCTGGGACTATCGTCATCTTCGGGATAGCCAATTAAATGAAGAAATTGGGGGGAATAATAGTAGGTATTGGTTTTAACGTTAATATCAAAGAGTCCACTATCATTGGCTTGAATCGCTAGGGCAAACCGTTCCTCACTTTCGCGTAAAGCGGTTTGGGTTTCCTGGCGTTGGGTAATATCCAATGCCATAGAGGCGATACCCAAGAGGTTACCGTGGTTATCAATTAGAGGAGTATTATACCATTCGCAAACAATCGTTCTGCCATCTTTAGTGATATTCTGATTACAGGAACGAGCAACTTGTTTGTCGTACCAAAGTCTGGCTTTAATTTGTTTAATGTGGGCTTGGGCAGCCGGTGGCACAATTAGAGTGGAAGGATGACCCAAGGCTTCGTCCCGATGATAGCCAAAAATGGTTTCAGCGGCGGGATTCCAATCAACAATTTCCCCATCCGTATTCCATTCAATTACCGCCAGGGGAGTTTGTTTAACCAACAGGGAGAGGCGTTGATCATTTTTTCGCAGCGCCTTCTCCATCCGCTTTTGTTCCACCACTTCCGCCAAAAGTTGGCGATTAGCAGCTTTCAGGGCGGCGGTTCGTTCCTCAAAGGTTTGTTGGAGACGTGCAAAGATATGGCGAGAATGAGTTTCGCGATCGCATAATTCCTGGTAAGCGGCGGCGCGATCGGTTATCGTAGCGGCGACAATGAGGGCGGTGATGGCAAAGACGGCGATAAACCCATCTTGGGATAAAATAACCCAATTAGGCGATTCAAACGCCTCAGCTGATTGCCAAAAGGCAACACTTGCCACAACCATGATACCCAATGCGGTTATCTGTTGACCCCATTGCAGGGCTGCCCATAAGATGAAAGGAAATAGTAAATACTTTAAGTCAGCCTGACCTAGAAACTGATACAACCACTCTGTTAACTGAGTGGCAAGTTGTTGATGAAATTGGACTCCGATTGGATTAGAAGCGGTTATACTATCTTCGGTTACGACTATCGCGGAATTGGCGGGGATGGAGAAGACACCAAACACCAAACCACTCACTATTCCCAATCCAATCAGCCAGACTCCAACTTGCAAAATGATTGTTGATCCTTTACAACCTTCCCGGAAATGGTTTCTAGGGGCGGGTAATGAGACTTTCTTTTCGCTATTGATAGTAACCTTTGAGTGGATCATTGAATAACCCAGAGTTAACAATACAGGTGTAACAATTAAAAGTCCCATGGCGTTACTCAACCACAACAGCAGCCAATCCCCTGAACTCCCTTCACTCCCTAATCGTTCACCCAGCAAACGGATAGTGGGACTCACCAGGGAGGATAATAGAACCATACCCACCAGGAATTTAACCACATCCCGGCGACGGTTTAACCCTGGATGCATATCCCAGAATTGAACCAACGTCACACCCCCCCAAGCTTGTAGGGTACAGCCTAAACAGGAGGCGATCGCAACAGTTCCCGGAATTCCACTCCATAAAGCCCGAGACAATTCTCCCAAAGCGACACCCAGCCACAGATTGCGCCCCAGTAACAACAGGGCGGCTTGACTAATTCCGGCGGGAATCCAGAGAAGGGGGATAATATCCTGACGGCTAAAAATTTGAGCAGTGGCGATATAAATTAGCGTCAGGGCTAAGACGTTGAAAAAATATCGTCCTAACGGAGAAAGATTCCAGGTTATGTTCATCGGAATTTCTGACGTTTAAACTATCCAGGATGAATGATTAATTGGGCTTGGGAATAAACCCATCAAGCGCTTATTGGAGCGGATTTAGGCGTGCAATCGAGATAACACCAATAACATTTCAAGCAAACCTGTCCTTTCCCCATCCGCACAGCGGCTACAATCTCAAGTCTAAAATCGGATCACGATATGGGGGAATAGTCACAGCGATCACCCTTCGAGTCTACCATTTTAACTCAAAGCACCATTTTCAATCAGGTGGTTAAACCTTAAAATCAGCGATGTAGAGACGCGCCATGGCGCGTCTGGGAGCATGTAGAGACGCGCCAGGGCGCGTCTGGGAGATGTTGGCGGTTCAGTTATTTCTGCCTTCTTGGACTAGATGATAAAGAAGATAGGCAACCCGGATTTGACTGTGATCTTCATCATCGTATTTCAGGATAATTATCACAGTCCCCCCCTCAATCCCTCACAACTTTGCCCTCTGAATATCACTGGAGTTAAAGACATGTAACACAAAATACCTCTAGACAATCAAGGATAATCTGAACATTCAAAACAAATCAGATATCTCTCAAAATCTAGAATCTGATTCACCGAGTTTCATCTACATCTTGAGTTTTTCTATGAACCTTTGGCTTGTCACTCTATATACGCTTATTTCGCTTTATTTATTAGTTACTTGGTTACGCTTTTTCAAACAAGGCACAGGACTGTCTGCTCAGCAAAACCTCTTATCGTTACTCACCATTGGCATCGCCACAGTATTTTGGCCCCTTGTCATCCCCATTGCTTACGTCAAGTTATTAAACGCTACCGTATCAAAGCCGTCGAAAGGTTCTGCTGAACCAGTTTAAAAAGATTAGGAGTATGGATCAAAAAGACTGTATCTAACAAACTCAATACTGCCCGGATTCCAGATTATTAACACAGAATACATTAATAGAGCCAATCCCAATGATTCGTGAAGAAAGATGAGGCGGGAAACCAGACCCAGCCATGATGGCTATTTCACAACTCATCCAGATATACTTGACAATCAAGTAATGATTAGCCAACTTAATAGACATCTGCTATAATCACTTAGAATTTGAAGACTTGTTTGGATTCATACCTGGAGTTTGAATATGAAACTTTTGCTTGTTAGTCTTTACGTATTGGTTGCGCTTTATTTATCGGCAGCTTGGTTACGCTTTCTCAAAAAAGGAGCGGGACTATCTCCTCAGCAAAAAGTCTTATCTTTCCTCACCGTTGGCATCGCTACGGTATTTTGGCCCCTTGTCCTCCCCATTGCTTACGTGAAATTATTGGACACAACCGTATCACAACCTTAGAGATGTTCCACCGAAACATTTTAACAAGACTTAAAATAATCGCGCAAAACTTTAATTGAATCCTGGAAGAAGATTGGCTGCTCACCCTAAACACTGGCAAGCCCTTGTCTGAACCCTCTGGTAGAATAGTCAGTAAGAGTCATTCTGGAAAACTCAGCGTAAGACGAGGTGAAGCCATTGACAATTGCCGGAAAAACTGAGTCAGAGGTAATCAGTCATGTCACAACTTGTTAAAGCCCAGCTTATTTCCACAGATGGTGGGGGAACGATTGATTTCATGTTCAACCCCAGCCAGTTGGCGTTTAGCCAGCAAATTAATTTAACAAAAAGTAGCGGAGCGCGAACGGGTCGAGGATTACCCAAGGTTAACTTTGCTTATCCTGAACCCGTTACCCTCTCGATTAACGACATTATTTTTGATACTTATGAGACAGGTGAGACTGTTCTCCGTCATTTGAAACCCTTTGAGAAAGCGGTGAATTTTGCCGAGTCGGGGGAAGGGAAGGAAAAACGCCCTCCAACTTATGTGTTTACCTGGGGTTCCCAGGAGTATATTCGTTGTTTTGTTACAAAAGTTGATTATAACCTGACCATGTTTCTGCCAGATGGGACACCCGTCCGAGTTTCGGTTAATCTGACCTTGGAAGAGATTGATGAGTCTGTTTCTCAACCGGGAATGGGAACGCCCCAACCGAGTGGTAACCAACGTCAGAGTGGTGGGCGCTAGTGTAACACGGTGTAATGGACTGACACAGCTAAAATTGTGGGATAGGTTGTAGGTTGGGTTGACGATAGGAAACCCAACAGAATATAGGGACTAATGCCCTTACTACAAGCCGCATCTAATTCATCAAATAAGCTGTGCCACGCCAGTAGGTTTCTTTTAGAGATGAGGGAGATGGGGACTACCCAACTTGATATCACCCAAGTTTCTCGCGTTGAGACTATCCATCTGTTAGGATAGCTACACAGATATGAGTCGGTTTCGCGATCGCACCCAATAACCCCTACCAATAACTCACTGAGCCTACAACAGTTTAGGTCACGTCAGACCTTTTATCGAAAAAGCGATGGTGAAGACTCCCATGCTCTATAGCTGGGAGATGAAACCGAGCGAACCGTCCAGGTAGCAAATTTATTTGCCAGTCAAATAATCCGGATGAAACTTGACCAGTAGGTGTATACAATAGAGACAATTGCAGGAGGTCGAGCAAGTGTTTGCCTTAGTTTATGAGTTTAAATTAAAACCAACTAGCACCCAGATAGCCACCTTTGAGGAGTGGTTAGAGCAGTGCAGGAGGATCTATAACTATGCCCTTTGTGAGCGCAAGCATTGGGTTAATAGTCGTAAATGTCCGGTGAACGCTTGCTCGATTAAAAGCGAGTACATCATACCAGCAGACACACCAGCACCAACGTATAACAGTCAAGCGGTAGCCCTCACCCAAGCGAAAAAGAATATCCCTGCACTTAAGCAGGTACACTCACAAGTGCTACAACAAACCCTCAGGCGGTTACAACTTGCATTTGAGGGGATGTGGGAAAATGGGAGAGGATTTCCACGGTACAAGAAAGCTGGACGGATGCGCTCATTCGTGTTCCCGTCAATGGGAAAAGAACCCATTCAAGGGAATCAGGTCAAGTTGCCTAAAATTGGATTAGTCAAGTTCAAGCAATCCCGCCCGATTCCCGATGATGCAATCATTAAGCAGGCACGAATTGTAAGACGGGCATCCGGTTGGTATGTACAGCTAACCCTGCGATGGGAGGTGGATGTACCCTTCGGCAAGCTCAGGGCGTCGCCTCAAATCAGTCCAACAGGTACATCATTAGGAATAGATGTAGGCTTAATGCACTTTGCCGCCGTGTCTAATGGACGAACGTTTCCTAATCCCAGACCATTTAAACGGATGGAAAGCAAGCTTAAATCGCTGCAAAAGAAGGTATCTAATAAACGGTTAGGGTCAAACAATCGCGCCAAAGCACAAGCCAAAGTAAGCCGACTACATGAGCGGATAGCAAACACTCGCAAGAACTATCACTGGGAGCTAGCCCACAAACTTTGTGATTGGGCGGACATGATATTTGCCGAACAGTTAAACCTGAAGGGGTTAGCCCGTGGGATGTTAGCTAAAAGCTGTTTGGATGCAGGCTGGGGTCAGTTTCTAAGCATCCTATCCCAATGTTGTCTTAAGCGTGGGGTATACTTCCAGAAAGTACCCGCAGCCGGAACAAGTCAGACTTGCCCCAAATGCTTAAAAGAAACAGGCAAAAAGAAGCTATCCAGACGGGTACACAAATGCCAGCACTGCGGGTATGAATGCGATCGCGATGTTGCAGCCGCTCAAGTAGTAGAAATTAGAGGACTGTTAACCTTGAGCGAAGTCGAAAGGCAAGCCGTGGGACACACGGTAGGTAAGCTTTCTGAGGGTAAAGGTCACATCCTGGAAGATGTAAAACTCTGCCTCCCTATGAAGAAAGAATCCCCCGCGCTCTTTTAGCCGGGGGAGTGTCAACATCATTACCTGTTGAATTTTTACAGATGAATGCTACATTCATCTTAAACCCGCTATTAATGTTGGTTTACAAAACGTAAAATTAAGGCAAGAGAAACCAGGTAGGCAATAAACTAGAAACTTAACTCCCAAGCCCCTGCTTTCTGCCTAAATTGTCCGTATATCACATCAATTCCCCTGGGTAAAGTCCCAGTCAGCGGCACAACTGTGTGCCAAGTCTCCATTCTAGAGGTAGCCATGGCTGTCACTTATGTAGCTGAACCGATTTTAAACATTGATGGTCAGTTAGCTTCCCAAGCATTACTTGACGACATTATTGAAATCGCTTTGGAAGAAAGCCTCCATCTTCCCGGTATGTTCACCTTAGTGATTAAGAATGATTACTTTCCTGGGCGCACGGAGGATCAAACCTGGCGACATGGTGACTTATTTGAAATTGGCAAAACGATTAAGATAGGTTTCGTTTCAAGTACCACCGCAGCCCGAGAGTTTGAAGCGCAAGAGAAAGACTACGTCCTCGAAGGGGAAATCACGGCGATGGAATGTAACTTTACCCGTGACTCCGAAGCCCCAATGATTATTCGCGGATATGATATTTCCCATCGACTGTGGCGAGGGCGATATAATCGTTCGTTTCAGAACATGACCGATACCGATATTGTGAAAAAAATTGCTGGGGAAGTTGGGATAACCACAGGTAAGATTGATGAGACGGGGGGACCTTATGGCTATGGAGATATCAATGGGTCGAATGGCTATGTTTTTCAAGAAAATCAGACCAATCTCGAATTCTTACGAGAACGCGCCGCTCGCAACGGCTTTGAGTTCTTTGTTCAGGATGGGAAATTAAACTTCCGCAAACCCAAAGTCGATGAATCTCTAGAACTGAAATGGCTTAAAGATGTTCATAGTTTTCAGGTTAGAGTCAGTAGTGCAGAACAAGTCAGTGAAGTTGAAGTCCGAGGCTGGGACTATAGTCAAAAACTACCTATTGTAGAAACCGCGAATCGAGGACAGGTTCATACTAAAAATGATTACGGAGACGGTGCGAAAACCAGTACCAGTTTTAAAGGAAAGCCCCCCACACCCAAGATGATTTTAGTAGACCAACCTGTCTTCAATGCACCTGAAGCGAGAACTATTGCTCAAGCTATTTGTGATGAATTAGGGGGAGAATTTGTTCAGGCTGATGCGAAAGCTGAAGGAAACCCCAAAATTCGACCAGGGCGAGTCATTAAATTGAAGGATATAGGTAAGTATAGCGGAGAGTATTACGTTACAGAAACCCGTCATCTATTCGAGGAACGAGTTTACACCACAGAGTTCACGATACGGGGATTACGCGGTGATAATTTTCCCCCTCTGCTATCCCACGAAGCCCCTTTTCAACCTGGACAAACACTACTCGTAGGCATTGTTACTGATAACAATGATCCGAATAGTTGGGGGAGAGTCAGAGTCAAGTTTCCTACTTTGACCGAAGAACACGCCAGTTATTGGGCGCGTGTAGTGGGAACAGGTGCGGGTTCAAGTCGAGGCTTAGACTGTTTGCCAGAAATTAATGACGAAGTGTTAGTGGCGTTTGAACATGGGGATATTCATCATCCTTACGTGATTGGCGGAGTTTGGAATGGCAAGGATAAACCGCCGGAACCCGTGACGAATAGTGTCATGGATGGCAAGGTGAGACTGCGGACATTGAAAACTCGCACCGGTCATACATTACAGTTTGTCGAAGAGGATAAAGGCAGCAGTAAGAAAGGAGTTTATCTGGATACAGTATATGGTCATCATTTATATTTAAATGATAGTGATAAATTTATCGAAGCGAAAACGAAAAATGGTCATCAAGTACGTTTAGATGATCAGAATAATAAAATTATCATAAAAACTCAAGGAGGACATACTTATGAAATGAAAGATCAAGGCAGGAATATTACAATGCAATCAACGGGAACCATTAATGTAGAAGCTCCCCAGAATATTACTTTAAGAGTAGGCGGCAGCACTATAGAAATGTCACAAATGAGCATTATTATCAAACAAGGTGGTAACAAGATAGAACTCAGTCCTACAGGAATTAATATTGATGCCCCAACCACGACTACCCTGAGTGGCTTGACCACATCAGTTCGGGGCAAGACATCGGTTACTGTGTCAGCTCTAAATATTAGTCTAGGGTGAAAAATGAGAAAAACAAATGATAAAAGTTAAGCAACCCAAAACTAAAAGTAACAAGGAATAAACAATGCCGTTGCAAACTTGTATGGGGGCAACACTCCAATGTATTCCCTTTGGAGTAGCACCCAGTTCGTTAATTGTGATTCCCAAAGGTCCACCTGTATCAGTGAAGGGTAGGTTAGCGGCTACGATTATGGACTTTGCTCCAATCGCCAATATACCACCTTTTGGCATGTGTACCTCTATAGCCAATCCAGCCGTGGCATCAGCAACAGCAGCAGCTTTAGGGGTATTAACTCCTATGCCCTGTATTCCTGTTCCAGTCGGTCCGTGGAAGCCTGGGGCAATTAAAACAAAGATTAATAATATGCCGGCACTCCCTGATTTTGCTGTTTGTAACTGTAGTTGGGGCGGTGTGATTAAAATTATGAATCCTGGACAATTTCAAGTCACTGTTCTCTGAAGAGGTTATTCTGTTAACGGGATAAATACATTGTGATTCATCCATTTGGGAATTTTGTTAGCACTCATTACACGCAATTCAATACTAATTCGATCCTGAGTCATAGCTTGAGTAACATAAGTTTTGTGAAGCGTGCCATTGAGGAAAATCAGAACATCTCCCAGGGTCATTTCTGGTGACCAAAACTCATCGGGTGCAAAACGTTGTCTGAGTTTAACCTCATTTAAACAGTCATAATGGAGAAGCTGATCGAGATTTCGCCTGATCAACTGAAGACCTGGGCGATTTCGTCCACAGTCTGTCAGCGGTATCCAGCAGGTAATTAGGGGTGTTAACGGTTCACTGATATAGTCATTACTGCTATCCGATAAAGGGTTAAAAGTAACTCCTAAAGCCCCATCTTGATGCCAGCTATGGGGGGTATGCAAGGGATGATAGTGTGAGGGAGCATACTGTTTCCTGACCCAAGATTGAGAAAGGTTAAATAAAAGGGAGTTATCCATCATCTGGGCTAAAATCTGATAAGCTAAAGAATTGACTAAAATAGACAGCATCTGGTGAGAAATCGTCTCGAAAGCACGGGTTACTTGATAATCATCAAGGGCAAACAGACTAACGGAGGTGGATCTAGCATTAAAAAAATAGTAGAAAGGAAGATAATCACTGACCTGTTCGATGCCCTGCTCATGAAGAATCTGTTCTATGCTAGAAAAACATTGAGTGGCGGATCGAGCAACAAGGGAAAGTTGAGCCGTATCGAGGATTCCTTTGAGCAGAACAACTCCATAATTTTTGAGTGCAAATTCTGCCCCTATGACTGAATTATGAACTTCCATAGCTTTAACTGGACTCAGGTTTTGGCGAATAAGCTTAATTCTTGAGACACTGATAAGGTAGCACTGATCCTAATGCGCTAAATTTATAAAAATGGCAGACATTACAAATAATCAGCCCCGATCTTATCTGGGTAGGGGACTATCATTCCCATTACGGGAAAACTTACAAGGAAGCCTGCAACTCAGTTCCGATATCCGGAACATCGAAGAATCGATTGGGCTTATTCTCGGAACAAAGGTGGGTGAACGAGTCTACCGACAAAATTTTGGCTCGCGCCTGTCGGAACTTGCCTTTGCACCGATGAATACCCAAACTCTTTTGCTGATCCGAGTTTATGTGGAGGAAGCCATAAAAATGTGGGAACCTCGGATTGTACTAGATGGCGTTTATACAGAACCTGACCCCATTCGCGGTCGTGTCAATATTACTATTGAATATCATCCGAAGGACTCCCATGATACTCGGAGTCTGGTTTATCCATTTTATTTGCAGCCGTCTGGGGAGTAACTAGGATCTGCTGAATTTGTACTGGGGATAGGGAGCAGGGGGAGCAGGGGGAGTCAGGGTTAAGAAGTCAGGGTCAATTCCTTCACCTCGCTCAATACCATCGGTATTGGCGTTGGGTACAAGCAGCAGACGCACTCTTCCAGCTTCTTCTTTGCGAATGGGTGATAAGCATAACGTGCGAGCAATGG
>NZ_JAVJZI010000213.1:0-15538 GCF_040223135.1 Coleofasciculus sp. G3-WIS-01 | reverse complement strand
GCCCTACTGACCTTGGCTAGGTCAAGACCTAACTGTATCTCTACTTATGGTTATATTATATCACTTAAGAATGTTATTGCGGGATAAATCCCGCTGTCTTTACGACTTGCTCGGTTTCATCCCTCGGATAAATCACGAGGGAGCCTGCACCATCGCTTATGACGTAATCCTATCGAGTAACTCTGGGATGTTTTGCTCAATCACCTGCCAAACAATATCAAATCAGTTTTAAGCGAGTATTAAAGGGTTGACAAAAACATCAAACATTCAATCGTTAAATTTAAATCTTTTTGCCAATATAGAAAGCGTAGCCGTAAAAATCTTTGTATTTGTAATATAATTCAGTTTCATGTCTTTGGTTTTCTATGAACTCTTCGGCAGTTTTATTGCCTGCATATTTCCTCAAGAAGTCTTTTTGTGCAGAAACTTGCGGCGGATAAAAATTGTCAGTCCAACAACTTTCGGGCAAGATAAAAGTGGCAATTGGAATATATCCGGCTTTTTGCATTTGTGCCACCTTGTTTGAAATAGTATCTATTTCCGGATAAGCATCTTTCCAAAATTCGCCAATTTCATCAGGTCGCTCTTCGGTAAACCACGATGCCTCTGAAACGCCAATAAATCCTCCTGTCTTCAAAAACTTATGCCATTCGTTTATGCCTCGTTCAAACCCGATGTTGTAGATTGCTCCTTCTGACCAGATTAAATCTAATTCTTCATTCTGAAAAGGAAGATTCTCCATTGAACCAACAATACCATTGACTCTATCCTGAAGATTCAGTTTATGGGCGTTAACATTAAATAGATCTATAAAGGTGGGAAATAAGTCGATGCCTGTAATATACCCTGACGTACAACTAGCCATTGCCATTGTCTGACCACCGGTGCCACAACCAATATCAGCAATTTGTGATTCATTCGTCAGATTATCAATAAAGCTCAAAGCTTTAATCGTTACTTCGGGACTCCCAGGTCCTTGTCGTTCTAGGCTTGAAAAATATTCGCAGATTAATTTAAAATCGAATTCGTGAATCGATTTATTTTTATTTTCCTCGTTCATGATGTTTTCCTGATTTTTCCCAAAATTTAGCTTTTATCATACATTGGACAAGTCTATCGAGTAAAGAAAGGAATTTTAGATATAGTCCACTCCCTATTAAACGAATACACTCGATGTGAAAAACAACGGATATTTGATAAATATAAATCCTCTAAGGTTTAAACTGGGCGTATCGTTGAATCACCTGCTTTACAATATCCCGTTCTGTTGGGTTGGTATCCATCGCTTCACCTCTACCGCCTCTACATCTACAATAAGCAATTTCATCGGTAACTCCCGCATCACCAACTCACCAATCGATGCGATCGCGTGTTGACGCCAACCCCTTCATCAACCTTCTACCTGGCGAATCGGAATTTGGATTTCACTGCGCTTGGCAGGTTCAGGAACATAAGGAGCATCGTAAAAGAAGCGGCGAGGGGAGCCAACGACAGTCCATTCTGGATGCTGTGCTAACCACTCTCGTAACCGTTCGATGCTTTTTTGATAGCTAGAGTAATCGTAACTCCCTTTTAACCCAAGACTGACGACTGTCATGGGTGGGATATCTTCTACTTGAATATTTTGGCTGATTTCGTCGGGGTAGATATCCGTGCTGCGGTAGAGGAATGAAACCAGTGCTTCACCTTGTTCATCGGGTGTACTCATCTCATTGGCTTCCAGGGTACTAACTGGATAACGGGTTTCTACTGGAGCCGTCATCGAGATATTGTTAGAACTGATATGGCGATAGAGAGGGTCAAATGCTCTATTAGCTGCCATTGAGAGTTCTCCTGAGTAGCGCACTGTGGCAGAGCGGTAGGCTGGATATTGTTTGACCTCAATTTTTCCATCTGGTGTTGGCGGCGGGAATCCTTCTGGCAAGGGAGCCGTAGCTGCATCGTAGGCGAAGAAGGCGATCGCAACGACGGCTAGAATTCCTAGGGGTAATAGTAAGTTCTTTAGCTTCACAGAGAACCTCAGAGACTCTTTCTATTCTAGATCGGGCAGTTCTTCAGGGGGGTAGCCACCATAGTTTTCGAGATTCACAAGGTAGAAAAATTACTGTACCCAAAAAAGGCGGACAGAAAGTTAAAGGGGTTTATGTCCAGCAAATCGTTGAGCTATTGAACTTGGAGGAATGGAGCGATGAAGACACTGAACCAGAAAAACAAGCTGAGTGAGAAGCAGCCATTGGACTATTATTTGAATCTTCAGCCCAAGTCGTCTTTAGACGACTCAACCACCAATTATTAGTCCTCTACCCTTCGGGAACGCTAAAAGCGAACAGAGGACTTTAGCTATGAGACAGGGGTTTGAACCCCTGGCGGATGAGCTGCCCAGCCAACGTTAAACGATGATAAGCAACTTGAACAACGTACTACGGAATTAGAAGAAAAACTACATCAGTTAAAAATTGATAACATTTCCCCGCTTTTGGACTAGACAAATCCCAAAAGTCATGTATACTAAGGTTGTGTGTGTGAGGAAAAGGTAAAGGCGCTTGGGGTCGAAACACGGCAAGACTCCCAGGCGTCTTTCCCATTTTTACAGGAAGTCGGGACTCTTATCCTACCCGATCGCTGACTCTAGTTCCGTAAGATCCGCTTCAGCCTGATCCTGGGCGTCTATTGATTTATGCCATAATTTTTCCCAGAGAGAGTGATAAAGCAATCAACACTCCGGATTCATCTTGTCTGGCTTTATCGAAAGTTAGCCTCTCTCTTAAGAGGGATCTAATTGTTACCAAAGGGTGTGATAGTTTTTACAACAATCGGGTCAAATTAAACAGGTGGCATTGTCCATGGTGCTTGTCTTGATTTCCCTTGTCCTTACTTGTCTGGTTGGAATTAGTCGAAAACGTCTGCAGGGGCAAGTAATAAAAGGCAGAACCCGGTAAAATTACGTCAGATGTTAGAGTTAAAAGTTATAACCTGTGGGGTAATCTGAATCAGGTGCGGATAACTCGCCCGTTGGCTCATTCTGAGTCGGGCGATCGCACGGCTAAAACCTTGACAAGTTTCTTAGACCATGCATTTACAGAGGGGTGATATGAAAATTGGCAGCAACTACCTGGGTAACGGTCAATGTGAATTCCGAGTTTGGGCGCCGTTGCGGGAAAACGTCGCGGTGCACATCGTCTCTCCCCAGGATCAGGTTATTCCCCTGCAAAAGGATGAATGGGGATATTGGCAAGAAACGGTAAAAGCTGACCCAGGAACCCTCTATGTCTATCAACTCGATGGCTCACTGGAGCGACCTGATCCCGCCTCCCACTACCAACCTCAGGGAGTCCATGGTTCTTCTCAGGTAGTGGATCACCAATTTAACTGGACGGATGATTCCTGGCAAGGAATTCCCCTCAAAGACCTAATTATTTACGAACTCCACGTCGGTACATTTACACCAGAGGGAACCTTTGAATCCATTATCCCCCGCTTGAGTTACCTCCAGGATTTAGGCATAACCGCGATTGAAATTATGCCCGTTGCTCAGTTTCCCGGAAGCCGCAACTGGGGGTATGATGGGGTTTATGTCTATGGTGTCCAAGAGTCTTATGGGGGACCTGGGGGGTTGAAAAAACTCGTGGATGCTTGTCATCAGGCGGGGATCGCGGTCATTCTAGATGTGGTGTATAACCATTTAGGACCCGAAGGCAACTATCTTTGGGCGTATGGTCCATACTTTACCGATCAATACCGTACCCCTTGGGGGAATGCGGTTAACTTTGATGGCGCCTATAGTAATCAGGTACGGAATTTCTTTATCCAGAATGCTCTGTACTGGTTAGATAATTACCACATTGACGCCCTACGGGTTGATGCAGTTCACGCGATTTACGATATGAGCGCTCAACCCTTTCTACAAGAGTTAGGGGATGCAGTCGCCAACTTCAATCGCACCACGCCAGTGCAACGATACATCATCGCCGAAAGTGATCTCAATGACGTGCGCGTGATTAAACCGAGGGAACAAGGGGGATTTGGTCATGATGCTCAATGGTGCGATGACTTTCACCACATTTTGCATACCCTATTAACCGACGAACAATCTGGATATTACGCAGATTTTGGCAAAATTGAGCAGTTGGAAGTCACCCTGCGAGAAGGCTATATCTATAGTGGGCAATATTCCAGCTTCCGCAAACGCAACCATGGGAATTCAGGGGCGGATCGTCCGGCGGAACAATTTGTCGTCTGTATCCAGAACCATGATCAAATTGGCAATCGACTGATTGGCGATCGCTTATCCACTTTGGTAGACTTTCAGGGGTTGAAGCTAGCGGCTGCGGCTGTATTGCTTTCTCCTTATGTCCCCATGCTATTTATGGGTGAAGAATATGGGGAAGACGCACCCTTTCCCTATTTTGTTAGTCACAGTGATCCCGATTTAATTGAAGGCGTGCGTAAAGGGAGGGCTGAAGAATTTAAAGCGTTTGGTTGGGACAACGCACCTGATCCCCAAGGAACAGAAGTCTTTGAGCAGGCAAAATTGCAGTGGGATAAGATTGATCAAGGGAAGTATGGCTTGTTGCGGCGCTGGTACAAACGGTTAATTCAGCTACGCAAAGAAACCCCTGCTTTAGCTACCCTAGATCGGCAGAATCTGAATGTATCTAGTTTGTCCCCAGAAAAGATTATCGTTATCCATCGCACGGCTGGAGATAACCAAGTCCTCGCCTTGATGAACTTTGCCAAAGATGCGGTAACTGTTTCGCCTCAGATTCCCCAAGGGAACTTCTCAAAAGTTATTGACTCGGCGGATAAAGAATGGATGGGTGAGGGATCTCAACTCCCCCAACAGATACAAGCTGGACAATCCTTAACCATTGCTCCCCTGAATTTTGCCTTATATTGTAAGTAACTGTAGCGTCGGTTCAGTCGTTAAGAAAAGCAGTAATTAGCCAAAAAGGGGATGTAAGCTGAGTCAAAATCATACCACTATCAACGAATAAGGTGTTGCTAGCAAGATAATGTATGTATGGGTTGATGTGTCAATCTTGGCGGCTGAACTGGTATTATAGTGCCAGACAGCAGCGGTTTCCCTCTAGTTCTTCCTTATCTGAGTTTCTCCGTCTTTTGGGTTATTTCTACCAAGCTCTACTCCTTTGGGATGGCAGATCCTATCCTCAACAGATGTATTCCAGTGCTGTACTCTTAGTGTTGCCCAAAGCAAATGCCTTTGTCATAAAATGAGGTTAAGCTATGATTTAAGCATTAAGTTCAACGCCACTATCCTACTGTTTAACATCTTGGTTAGTAAGCAATTTTTTTAGATCCAGTCCTAGAGCCAATGCTCTGTCAGTTCTTTAACCCCTCTAAAAGCTTATGATGCGGATTCCCGTCGCCACCTATAGAATTCAATTTAATCCCGCGTTTACCTTTGAATCAGCAAAAGCCATTGTTTCTTACCTGGCTGAATTAGGAGTTTCTGACTTTTATGCATCCCCCATATTTAAAGCCAGATCGGGTAGCACTCATGGCTACGATGTGGTTGATCCCAATCAAATAAACCCAGAACTCGGCGGCTTGGAGAACTTTGAGTCTCTAATTGAGCAGGTTCAACAACATGGGTTAGGATGGCTTCAGGATATTGTGCCGAACCACATGGCATTTGATAGTGAAAACCCGATGCTGGTTGAAGTCTTGGAGAATGGTCCAGATTCTCAATATAAGGATTATTTTGATATCAACTGGGAGCATCCTTATGAAGGCATTCGAGGGCGAGTATTAGCGCCATTTTTAGGTAAGTTTTGCGGCGATTGCTTAGAGAGTGGTGAACTCAAACTTCAGTACAACCAAGAAGGGATAACCATTAATTACTATGACCTGAAGTTCCCCATTCGTATTGAATCCTACTCCAATGTCTTAATCTACGATTTAGCACGTATCCGCCGGAAATTAGGCAGAAATCATCCCGATTTTGTTAAGTTTCTAGGCGCTCTCTATGCTCTAAAATACATTCCCTCGGGCGAAGAAGGAATGGAACGCTATGACCAGATTAGCTTCGTCAAGAGCATGTTATGGGAACTCTGGAATGATAGTGTAGAGGTCAGGGATTTTATCGACGAAAATATTCAAATCTTTAATGGAGAACCCGGCAAACCCGAAAGCTTTGACTTGTTAGAGCAATTGTTAGCAGAGCAGTTTTTCCGTCTCGCCTACTGGAAGGTGGGTAATGAAGAACTGAATTATCGACGATTTTTTACCGTCAATGACTTGATTTCCGTTCGCATCGAAGATGAGCAAGTTTTTAAACATAATCATGCGTTGATATTCAAGCTCCTTGAAGAACAGAAATTTAGCGGCGTGAGAATCGATCATATCGATGGACTTTATGATCCGGCTCAATATTTAAATCACTTGCGAGACTATGCGTCTGATGCTTACATTGTGGTTGAGAAAATCTTGGAAGAGCATGAATATTTGCCCTTAACCTGGCCCGTACAAGGTACGAGTGGGTATGATTTCTTAAACAAAGTTAATGGGATTTTTTGTCATCAGCAGACTCAGCCGAAGTTTGACAGCGTTTATTATCGCTTTATCGGGAATTCCATATCCTATCAAGCCATAATAGATGACAAAAAGCGATTGATTATAGCCAAGCATTTGACCGGAGATATCGATAATTTAGCTAATTTACTCAAGCGAATTTCGTCTCAGTACAGATACGCCAGTGACTTTACTATCTATGCGCTGAAAGCCGCGTTGGTCGAAATCATGGCGCTGTTTCCTGTATACCGAACCTATGTAAGTCCGGAAGGTTTAAGCCAAGCTGATCGGGAGTATATTGAGTACGTCATTGCCAAAGCCAAAGAAAATACGCCAATTTTCTTTAATGAACTGACGTTTATTGAGAAGTTTTTATTGCTGGAAGTTGACGATTCGTTGGTACCAGAAGAAGCAGAACAATGGCGTTATTTTGTCATGCGGCTGCAACAGTTTACTGGACCGCTGACCGCTAAGGGAGTAGAAGATACGGCTTTCTATATTTATAACCGTCTCATCTCTCTCAACGAAGTAGGCGGTAATCCGGGTGAATTTGGCGTTTCCTTAGACGACTTTCATGACTTTAACCAACACCGCATCGCTGATTGGCCCCATACAATAAATACAACAGCAACCCACGATACTAAACGTGGTGAAGATGTGAGAGCAAGAATTAATGTCCTTTCCGAAATTCCCGGCGAGTGGGATAATATGTTGAGAGAATGGCAGGAAATAAACGCTGTTCACAAGGATTGTATTGATGGGTTAGATATTCCTGATCCCAATGACGAATATTTTCTTTACCAAACCTTGCTAGGAACCTTTCCCTTTGATGAAACGGAGTTCCCTACCTATGTGCAGCGGATCAAAGACTATATTATCAAGGCAATCCGAGAGGCAAAAGTCCATACCGCTTGGTTAAGACCGGATACTAACTATGAAGAAGGGTTTATTCGGTTTGCTGAACGCTTACTCAAAGATACCCCTGATAATCCGTTTTTAGAAGCGTTTCGACCGTTCCAACGCAAAATCCAACATTACGGCATTTTTAATAGTCTCTCCCAAGTTTTACTGAAACTGACATCTCCCGGTGTTCCTGATTTTTACCAGGGAACGGAACTGTGGGATTTAAGTGTAGTTGATCCCGATAATCGCCGTCCTGTGGATTTTGAACAGCGGCTGAAGTTATTGAAAGAACTGAAACAGCGCAGCGAAACCGATAATCTGGGTTTAGTTCAGGAACTTTGTCAGACTCCAGAAGACGGTCGAATTAAGCTATTTGTCATCTATCAAGCTCTAAAAACACGGCGCGAGTATTTAGAGGTATTCCAGCGAGGAGATTACCATAAGCTGACGGTTATTGGCAGTTTGAAGGATCATGTTATTACTTTTGCCCGAACTTGGGATCATACAACGGTGATTGTCATTGTCCCTCGGCTGTTGACCAGTCTAGTTAAGCCAGGAGAATATCCCATGGGTGAACAAGTTTGGCAAGAAACCCGGATTTCTTTACCTTCTAGTTCGTCGTCTGTGTGGCGGGATGTGATGACGGGACGGGAAATTCAGGGGGACGATACGCTGTGGATTCGAGATGTTCTCACTGATTTTCCAGTGGCGTTATTGGTTAATCAGAATCAGCAGGAGTGATGAATAGATAAACACTGTAGGGGCGACCCGCTGCCCGTGTCAATAGGGGGAGCAGGGGGAGCATGTAGAGACGCGTCAAAAGCGCGTCTGGGAGATGGGGGAGTCGGATAAAGTACCTACCAGAAAAGGGCGAGTCAAGACAGGTTAATTCTCACACCGTCATATTGATGCAGCGACTCGCCCCTACAACCAAAAAGAACGTTAAGTCAAGAATGCTTCATAACGCTTGAGCAATCCACGATCATGGTGCATATTGTCTCCTAGATGATTTCAGGATTAAATTGAATGGCAGTGACTTGAGACTGGTGGGCAGTGCCCACCCTACGGTATATCAAGGGTTTTGGCACTCCAAAAATGCTGACTGGAGCGTGCCATTGGTCTTAAATCAATTGCTTACCTAGCAACTCTTCTAAGTAAAGGTTTAGCATTAGTAAAATTAACGGCTTCTAGATTGGTATCTGTAAAGTTTGTGTCGTATAACTTGGTGTCACTCAGATTAGCATGAGCTAAATTAGCTCGATGAAATTCTTGGAGATTCATAGAAACTAATAAGGAGCCAAACAGCCCCAATTACTGATTAAACACCATCGCCGGATCAAGGCGCGTCACTTTCTGAATCGCGAAAATAGCCGAACCGACGCACATTACCACCGTTATTGCCAAAACTGCGATCGCGGATACGGGGGTGATCAGAATCAAAATCCCCTGAGTCGCTGATGTCCACAGGGCTACACCGTAGCAGAGGCACATCGCGGGGAGATAACCGAGAACCGACATCCACAGCGCCTGTTCAATAATTACCCCGTAAATGCGCCAATCTGACGCGCCAATTGCTTTGAGCGTACCAAATTCTTTGATATGGTCAGATACAGAGGAATAAAGAATTTGACCGACAATAATCACACCAACCACGACACCAACCACCGCCCCCAATCCCAGAATAAAGCCAATTCCGGTTCGCTGTTGCCAAAAGTTTTGATTCTTTTTAATAAACTCCTGGCGAGTATAGGTACTCACATTCGGTAACGCTTTCTCTAATCGAACTTTGAGTTGTGACAAATCCTCACCCGGTTCCGCCGCAATTAAAACATATTGAATCAAGTCAGAAGCGACTAATGGATTAGGTGGCGCTGGGGGTTGATTCCGCAGTTCGGCTTCCGAGATTCTCGAATAGGTATTGGTACAAATTAAATCCTCAGCACCTGACGGCAATTTACAGGAGAGTTCCGACTTTTGACCCGATGTTAAGAACGCATTGGCACTGGTTAGGGAGGTAAACATAAAAGAATTAGACACAATTGATGCATTCCCTTGAGTGAAACCCACCACCCGGGCGGGCAAAGAATTTACACGGGCAATATCCCCAATCTGTTGCACATTCAGGGAATCTTGGTTGGTTGCATCTACAATAATTTTATAGGGTTCAGATAAGTCCCTCACATCGCCTTGCACCAGATTTATCGGTTGAAACAATTGCCCATTGGGGTCAAATCCCACCACTTTTACTCGGGTAATTTCTCCTTGGGGTGGATTCCACAACGCGCCACTAAAAATAAGGGCTTCCGCTTTAGCCACGCCTTCCACATTGCGGGCGGAGATAACATGGGATAAGGGAATGGGTAATGTCAACTCCATTTGCACTAACTTATCAGATGCCACCCAAATATCTGCATTAGAATTGTAAATTAACTGAGCAGTGGATTGGGTAAATCCATTAAAAATACCTGTTTGCAAGGTAACTAAACTCACCGCAAACATAATCCCAGCTTGGGCGACTAAAAAGCGGGGAATATCTTCGAGTAAGTTTTTCCGGGCAAGAGAAACCATTTTCGTGTGTTTGTTGTTTAGAATCTCTTTGAAAATTTGGTCTGGGCGGGCGCGAGTTACATCTGGGTGAGGGAAGAAACTATAATAGTAAAACCCGCCCCTACATAAAGATTTTCTCAGGCTTCATCTTCAGAGGGCCACAGCAAACGAACTGCCATTAATGCGAAACCCACCGCCGCGATCGCTTTGAGAACTCGCACCGGGAATAGTTGGGCTACGCCACCCCCAGCTAATACGCCCATAAACGTTGCCAAAAGCAACGCGGCTACAGCCCCCAAGAATACCGCACGGGGGGACTTGAGACTACCCCCAAGCGCGATCGCAGCCAGTTGGCTTTTGTCACCAATTTCGGCTAAAAATACGGTAATGAAACTTAATCCTAGTAATTGCCAATCCATAGTAATAGGTGTTGATTGTTCATCTCCCAGCTCCCCTAGCTCCCTCAGCTCCCCCAGCTCCCTCAGCTCCCCCTGCTCCCCTAGCTCCTGCATTTCCATCCCTCATCCCAGTTGCACCACATCCCATAGCAGCATGACGGAAATGAAGAGTAATAATGTCCCGGCGGCGGTTTCTAGGGTTTTGGGTTGTAAACGATTGGCTAACCAGGTTCCCAGTAAGACACCGAGTAAGCTGGTGGTAATTAGTGCGATCGCGGCTCCTGTAAATACAATCCACGGAGATTGAGATTCTGCACTGATCAGCAGGGTAGCCAATTGGGTTTTATCGCCAATCTCAGCTAGAAAAATAGTCAGGAAGGTTGAACTAAACACACCCCATATCCCCCGTTGGCGCTTGACGATTGGGCGCAAACTTGCAGGATTGGGGGAAATCGCTAACTCAGACGGATCAGAGACATCTTTGGGGGCTGGATTCATCGAGGCAAAAGGTGCTCTCAGGACAAAACTGACGATGGGCAGGGAAGATGGTTTCACAGGGAGTTCTCAGTTCACATCAATCTCTTTTCATATTCTATTCATCTTTGCATAACTTTACAAAATCGGTACGGGTAACATTAGCTACCTAAGAGTCGCTTCATGCCTACATCGGAGACTTTTTTATATACCCACCTCGCGGTCAAAGCGTAACATCTCCAAACTGCGATCGCCGTAAAGATCGGTGATATGATCTCGACAACAGTCGATGGCAAAGTCGTTTAACTCTTCCGGTTCAATCCCGAACATCTCCTGAAAGATATCCGCCTCCACCCGACAGAAGCGAGGGCGATGGGCATAAATGCGACATTCACGAGTCTCATGATCAAAATTGACACACCATCCATCTTCCCCCACCATACTCAGATACTTGTCCAACTCCTCTGGAGTCAGATAAGTTTCTAATCCAGGGCGTTCTGTTGGGTCAAGATAACAGCATGCACCACATTGCTTTACACAACGCCAAGTTGCCATTGCGTTTCACCATAGCGATTAATTGCAGGTTTCTCTAGGATAACGGGTTTTCGTCTGTGGGATGGGGAATGATGAATGACGAGTGACAAATGACATTTTTGTTGCGTTTTGTATAGTTTTGTTAATTTGATTAAAAAAACTGGGCAATTAGCCAGTAAAATCTAATCGGCAATTTTTAACGACACCATCCAAATTAGGTTAATCGGGAGGAGAGATGGATTTAAGCTTTTTAGGGAATATAAACTGGGAACTGATTGCTCAGCTTAGCGTGCTGGCTGCGATCGTGATTGCAGGTCCTGTAGTCATTTTTCTACTGGCTGCGTTTAAGGGAGATCTCTAGCCGTCTGTTTGTAGGGGGAGCATCTTGCTCCCTGATGCATTGAAGCTGGGGGAGCTGGGGGAGCTGGGGGAGATAGGGAAGCCATGTGATGACAGTTGTAGGGGCGGGTTTGACAACTATCGTTTCTTTTGCACCCTTTCTCTAACTAAACCCGCCCCGACTAAATGACAAATGACGAATGACGAATGACGAATGACAAAGGACAAATGACCAATGACAAAGGACAAATGACCAATGACAAAGGACAAATGACCAATGACAAAGGACAAATGACCAATGACAAATCACAAGTTTAAAGCACGAGTCGCGGCTTTGATTAACTGATAATAGTGAGTTTGGGTAACATCCACCTGTTTAGCCTCGTCCCGATTGAACCCTAAAAGTCCGGTACGCTGTCCTTTTTGAATTACCAGAACTTTGCCTTGATCATTTTTAATGCGTAATTCGTTTAATGATTCCCACAAGCTACAGGTATAACGGCGTTCATTGTGATAAAATTCGGCTTTTTTTATCGATGATGGGGCTGATTCACTCACCCGAATGCCGACTAACTCTAATTCAATTGTCACATTTCCATTCCAGGCATTATCTTTGAGTTTATAGGCAATATCTATATTCGAGGGTAGAGGGAAATATTCACCCCAACGCCACGCGATCGCAGTCAATTGCTTGGTGCTGTCAACCGTAGACAGGGTAAGCTTTACATGTCCTTTGCCCACGAGTTTTTGTTCCACCACTCGCACACCACCTGTCCAGAATATTGGGTCAGAATTACCAATCCCACAAGGATGCAATCGGTCAATTTGTTGGTATAGATTATGACTAATTTGATTAAACTTCGCCTCGGCGTCAATGGAGACTAAGGGTTTCAGATGTTCGGGTTCTAAACATTGATGGGCAAAGCGACTGAGTTGAGTTTGAAACGCTGTTAAATTTGCAGTCGGTAACGAGAAGCCTCCCGCTGCTTTGTGTCCGCCAAATTTTCCTAATAAATCACGGCAAAATTGCAGGGCGTCAAAGACATGAAATTCGGGAATTCCTCGTGCAGAACCGCGAATCTGTTCTTGATTTTCGTCTTCATAGGTGCCAATAAATACCGGGACACCATACCGTTCCACCAGACGCGACGCCACAATGCCAATTACACCATGATGCCAATCCGGTTGGACAATGACGAGAACCCGCTGCTGTTGCCAGTTTAAGCCCTCTTGTTCAATCAGTGCGATCGCGTCTTTCTCGATTTTCTCACAGAGGTGCTGGCGTTTTTGGTTAATTTCTTCGCATTGCTTCGCCCGTTCTTTGGCAATTTCCCCATCGCTGGTGGTGAGGAGTTCAATCACGATTTGCGGATCAGCTAAGCGCCCCACGGCGTTAATTCTCGGTCCGAGTTTAAAGCCAATATCTTCGGGTTTCAGGGCGATTTGATCTTCACTGACACCTGAGTTTTGAATTAAAGCCTGAATTCCCGCCAGTTGAGATTTGGGTAAGCGTTGCAATCCTCGTTTTAACCAACGGCGGTTAATTCCATTTAAGGGGGCGAGATCAGCGATGGTACCGAGGGTAAACAGTTCTAGGAGTTGGCTAGTGAGTCCCTGGTGCTGACCTAAGTCTTGGGCGAGGGTAACGGCTAATATATAGGCTACACCGACTCCAGCTAAACTGCGATAAGGGGAGGATTCGGGTAACTGTTTCGGGTTGAGGATTGCATCGGCGTCTGGGAGTTCAGGGGGAAGGTCGTGATGGTCGGTAATAATAACCTTAAGACCTAAGTCTACAGCGCGTGCGATCGCCTCATGGGCAGAAATACCATTATCCACGGTGAGAATTAGCTTTACGCCTTTATTAGCGAATTCTTCCACAATGCGAGTATTGATCCCGTACCCGTCTTTCATCCGGCTAGGAATTGCATACTCCACATCCGCCCCTAACCAGCGTAATGCCCTGAGTAACAAGGCGGTACTGGTCATCCCATCGGCATCATAGTCACCACAGATAGCTATTTTCTCATGTTCTGCGATCGCATCTTTGAGCATCTCCACACTAATCGCCAAGTCCGGAAATTCATCAATCGGGCTGGGCATAGCCTGGGATTCTGGATATAAATAGACCATAGCTTGGTCTACGGTGTCGAATCCTCGGTTAATTAACACTTGACCCAGCAGGGGTGACAATCCTGTCCCTTGGGCAAGTTGGTTAGCTTTTTCCGGGTAAGCTGGGTCGAATTGCCATCGCTGATTGGGCAAAGTTTTTGGGGAAGGGGATGGGTCAGAACTGGATTGGCTGAACACGCTAACTTGAGCAATTACATTTGGGCTAGGGATAGTTTACAGCAGATTTGTCCTTTGTCATTCGTCCTTGGTCTTATGTCAAACATCCGTTACCTGTTCTGCTTAATCGGGAAGAAACACAGGTGAGGGCGTCTATAGGCGTGCAAGGCTTGCATTGGTAGAAAGCCGAGGTGTCGGGGCGGGTTTTACTGATAACCTTGTGGCACAAACTGATAACTTGACTAAACCCGCCCCTTTTTTTCCTTTGGTATCTATACCAAAGATCAAATCTGAATGATTTTCCTGATTAAGCTAATTTTGCCAATACTGTGGCTAATTTACTGCCCAATTGTTTCACCGCCGCTTGTTGCGTCTCATCAATCAAGTTTCCATTTTGATCAAATGCCTGATAAGCATTAGGAATCGCTTTCTGATCCGGTAAAACCAACACGCCAATATTACCGAGAATGGCACGAACATGCACCAAACCCCGTAACCCACCTATTCCTCCGGGTGAGGTACTCATCAAGACAGCCACTTTATCCCGAAAACAGGAGAGGGCGAGAGAGGGTCCACCTGGTTCTGGACGAGATGCCCAATCAATGGCATTTTTGAGTAAGGGTGAGATAGAACTGTTGTATTCCGGTGAGGCGATGAGTAAGCCTTGATGGGCTTTCATCAGTTGCTTGAATTTGAGGACAGTTTCGGGGATTCCTTCTTTTTCTTCCGCATCTTGGTCATACAGGGGCATCGGTAAATCGCGAAAGTCTAGATAGGTGACTTGGGCACCGGCTTCTTTTGCTCCCGCAACCGCAATTTGTACTAATTTTTTGTTCCAGGAGGTTTCCCGGCTGCTACCTGCAAATGCTAGAATTTTAGGTGCGTTTGTCATAATTGATTTTAATCCTTTTAGCCGCCAATATTGAGTTAATCTGACTCGATAGTTTAGGCATAAAATGGCGTCTTGTCAATCGTTTTACTGAAGTTAGCCAATTTAGAAGGGCTGATTGGTTTGTGAGGCATCAAGATGTTGCGATCGCGTCTTCCGCCGTCGCCACCATGCATCAATGGAAACGTCATTGAAACTATTGCCAGCGACTAAGATAAAAAACACCAGGCAATACACTAACTGACTCGTCGCTGTATCCCAGTTTTGGAGTAATGTCACCCCATACATCAGCACCACCATTAAGCCAAACCCGGTGACTAAAGCTGCTTGAGTCGCTAATCCCAGTGTCACCAGACATCCGACTATAAATTCCACAATTGGCACAAGTAAAGCTGGCGCTCTGACTAAGGGTTCGGGAATAAAGGTATCTTGAAATAGATCCACCATTGATTGGGCAAAGCCGGGAATATTACCCAGGCGGGTAAAGCCATGGGTGAAGTACCCCAACTTGCTTCGCTGAAGTTGGGGCTTCCAACTCAAGTAGGCAAGGACGGTTTTATTCGTCTTCGGAGTTTCCCGTCTCATCCGCCGATGCCTCCAAAAGTTACCTCTCATTGGTCTTACTCAGCGTCCA
>NZ_JAVJZI010000209.1:0-53310 GCF_040223135.1 Coleofasciculus sp. G3-WIS-01 | reverse complement strand
CCCTTACTACAAGCCCAACATAATATAGGGCTAAAGCCCTTACTACAAGCCCAACATAATATAGGGCTAAAGCCCTTACTACAAGCCCAACATAATATAGGGCTAAAGCCCTTACTACAAGCCCAACATAATATAGGGCTAAAGCCCTTACTACAAGCCTTCAATCTACACCTATTCTGCTTCTGGATTCAGCCGAATCATCGCCCAAGTCGTATAGGTTCCAATCGGACTCCAAATGATATAAGGTAGTAGCAAAACCGCTGCCCAAACTGAGATAGGATAAACCAAAAGTGCCAAAATAATACTCAATATAGCCCCCGTCCCCCCAATCATTGTACCCACTTTGAGACTGCGAAGTCGGCACATCACTGGCGTATAGGCAATTGTTACTATTTCCAACAGCAAATATAACCCCAAAATCTGCCACGTTTGAGGACTCCCTGGATTACTTTCCCATACTACATAAGCAGACCATCCTCCACAAATAAAAATAACCGTCCAGATGAAAGGAATCGCCGACTCAAACGTTAACCATCGGGGACGGCGCAAGCGGTTGAACCATCGGACATCATCGGATGTTAACCAGTTACCAGCCAACGCCACTAACAGGGTTACAGTCCCAATTACCATCCAGGATTTAATCATGTTCTTCCCCGGTCAAAATCCCACTACTCTTCTAGAGTGATAATCTCAAGTTTTATAGATTGAGCTAATCATCTCTATAAAACCAGCTTATACTTTTGACACAGGTTTTGTGGTAATTCAAGGGAGATGAGGGAATTATCAGTTATCAGTGAGCAGTTATCAGTTATCAGGAGATGGGGGAGATGAGGTAGATGGGGGAGATGAGGGAGATGAGGAGTAACGTTTGTAGGGGCTCTCGCATTTGCGCCCAGATGTCTCGGTTTTATGCCAACACGCATAGCGCAAATGCGAGAGACCAATCCCCAATTCCCAATCCCCAATCCCCAATCCCCAAATTGCAGAACCGACATGGTAGAGTATTAATCTAAGTCGGTTCTAATGGGGATCAGCCATTAGAGGTAATGGGGAAAGTTCGGTGTAAATCCGGCGCTGTCCCGCAACTGTGATGAAACCAAGCCAGGTTTCTGAGTCAGAATGCCCGCCGACGTGGAAGAAACGTTAACCTTCATCTGCGAGGTACGGATGGTGCATAGTCTAAATTTGCCACAATTAGAATGGGTGAGGCGATCGCTACAGAACGCCCTGATGCCAGAGGAACGATTCGATAAACTGAGGTGGCTCGAATTTGAATTAATGACCAATAGGTTGAGGTAGGATTACCCTTTCCATCTAATCGGGACTCCATCGCTAGATAGTTACAGATTTAGAGTCACCTAGGCTCAAGCTATTCATAACCTGTAAATCAACGATTAGGGACGCTATTGTTCGAGGCAAAAAGAAACTTTTGGTCAATTGACCCAATCCTAAAAATTATGATCAACAATAAATCGGTGAAGAAGCCTCCACCGCAGACAACATCCGTGAGGGATAGAGTTTTGTCAATGAAGCGAAAACAACGGAAAATCAATCTAGTCTTAATCGCTGGGTTGAGTTTGGGTTTAATTATTTTCGCCCCACAGCCTGCCTTTGCTATGCATATCATGGAAGGTTTTTTACCCGCAGGTTGGGCAATTTTCTGGTGGGTTGTTTTTCTGCCCTTTTTTCTTCTCGGACTGCGTTCAATGACACAAATCTCGCAGCAAAACCCGGAATTGAAATTGCTGCTGGCGCTGTCGGGTGCCTTTGCTTTTGTTTTATCAGCCTTAAAAATTCCTTCGGTGACGGGAAGTTCCTCCCATCCCACAGGAACGGGATTGGGCGCGGTGTTGTTTGGTCCATTAAGTATGAGTGTACTAGGGAGTTTAGTTCTCCTGTTTCAAGCCTTGCTGCTGGCACACGGTGGTTTGACGACATTGGGGGCGAATGCTTTTTCTATGGCAGTTGTCGGACCTTTTATGGCTTATGGCACTTATCGCTTAATTATGCAAGTGAGTGGGGCGCAGAAATTCGCTATTTTTCTAGCCGCCGCTTTGGCGAATTTGCTCACTTATCTGGTTACGTCTCTCCAGTTAGCGCTGGCATTTCCAGCCGCAACCGGGGGTATTATGGCTTCATTTATCAAGTTTGCTGGGATTTTCGCGGTGACTCAGATTCCCCTGGCAATTAGTGAAGGATTATTAACCGTTTTGGTGTGGAATTGGCTAATGTCTTACAGTCGCGAGGAATTAGCCCTGTTGAATTTGGTTAAAGGAGGATCTTAAAACGTGAGAATGGAAAAAATAGGGTGGAATAATTGGGTATTGATATTAGGAGTCGTGGTTCTCGCCGTTGTGCCACTGTTAATTGTTCAGGACTCGGAATTTGGCGGGGCTGATGGCGAAGCTGAAGCTGTAATTGGCGAGGTTAATCCTGACTATGAACCTTGGTTTGAACCCTTAATTGAACTGCCTGGTGGCGAAACGGAATCTCTGTTATTTGTTTCCCAGGGTGCAATTGGTTCGGGAATTGTCGGTTTTGTTATTGGACGATACAAAGGGCGATCGGAACGGAATGAAAAGTCTGACTAAATAAATTAACATGACTCTCGAAATTGATGCGATCGCGTACCGGAATCGTCTGCGTTATCTTCCCCCCGCCCACAAATTGCTCTTCGCGTTGGTGGTATTGTTTATTGCTCTTTTTAGCCATGCACCGACTCAATTTTTGATTATTCTATGGATGGGGATATGGACAGTAGGTTATGCCGGAATTCGCTGCCAAGTTTACTTGAGATTAATCGCACTAGCTTCTCTATTCTTACTCATGGGCTTACCTGCTTTAATCGTGAATATCGCCCCCACGACTCAAATTGAGTTTGCCCAAACCGATCAATGGGGTGGGATTAGTGTGGGTTCTTGGTATCTCTATATCAGTCGCCGTGGTAGTCAGCAGGCTGGCGTTGTTGTCATGCGATCGCTTGCTTGTGTGTCTTGTCTGTTTTTTATCCTTTGTACTGTCCCCTTTATCGAAATTGTGCAGACTATGCGACGGCTGAACGTACCAGTTATTCTCACAGATATCCTGCTATTAATGTATCGCTTTGTGTTTATCTTGCTCAAAACTGCAAAGGAGTTAAAATTGGCACAACAGGCGCGAAATGGCTATCGCACTTGGCGTTTAACTATGCATAGTTTAGGACTCCTGGTTGGACAATTATTTTTGCGGACATTACAACGCTATCATCAATTTTCCCTGGGATTAGCCGCACGGGGGTTTACGGGGGAATTTCCGGTTGGCTTACTCCATCACTATCGCTACTCCAAGCGCTATGCAGTGGAAGCTGTTTTGGGTTGTGGGGGATTGTTAGGAGTTGAGTTGGTTAGTTGTCATTCGTCCTTCGTCTTTCGTCTTATGTCTTATGTCTTATGTTGTTTACTCCCTGTTTTAGGTTCCTTTGATTCAGCCGAGATGTATAACTAAAATAGACTTGCTATATGAGCGAAAAATTACTAGAATTGGAAAATGTTTATTATACTTATCCAGGGGGACATAAACCTGCGCTGAATGGACTAAATTTTTCCATTACAGCTACAAAAAAAATCGCCTTACTCGGTCAAAATGGGTCGGGTAAATCAACCCTATTATTCTTAGCCGATGGACTATTAAAACCCCAGCATGGACAAATCCTCTGGGCAAGCGAACGATTAAAATATGACCGCTATTCCCTAAATCAGTGGCGACAAAAAATCGGACTATCGTTTCAAGATCCAGAACAACAATTAGTCGCCGGAACGGTAGCAGAGGATATTGCCTACGGGTTGTATAATCTAAAATTATCTCAGGCAGAAATTAAGCAGCGGCTTGGGCAAATCTTAGCCGAATTTGGCTTACAAGACTTAGCCGATCAACCCTTACATCACCTGAGTTTAGGACAAAAACGACGAGTTGCTCTAGCGGGGGTGATGGCACGACAACCTGAACTATTATTATTAGATGAGCCGACTGCCTATTTAGATAGTGTGCAAACGGTTAATCTCCTGGAGGAGTTAGAACGGATTCACGCCGCTGGAACTACTCTAGTGATTGCTACTCACGATTTGAACTTTGCTTATGAATGGGCAGATTTGATTTTGATTTTACATGAAGGACAACTGATTATGTCAGGAGAAGCACAAGATATTTTTAGCCAACGTGATAGGTTGGCAGAATTACATCTGGATGTACCCATTTTATGGGAGGTTTGGCAGGTGTTAATGTCAAGTTTATCTTTACCCAAGACGATGCCGTTTCCGAAAACGATTCGTCAACTGGAAGAACAATTACAACATATTGCAGGTTAATTTGAACGTGTTTGGGCGAAGCATTCGCGTTGGCAGGTTGATAGAAAACCGAAACATCTGTGCGCGAATGCTTCGCCCCTACGAATGTACGAATGTACGAATGTACGAATGTACGAATGTACGAATGTACGAAATGTACGAATGTACGAAATGTACGAATGTACGAAATGTACGAATGTACGAATGTACGAAATGTACGAATGTACGAAATGTACGAAATGTACGAAATGTATGAAATGTATGAAATGTATGAATGTATGAATGTATGAATGTACGAAATGTACGAATGTACGAATGTAAAATCAATATGTAAAATCAACATGAATCAACATACCTTATTTGTTTGTACAACCTGCGCCAGTACCTGGAAAGATGGCAAGCGCATTGGTCAAAGTGGTGGCGAAAAACTGCTAGAACCATTGCAGGAACTCCACCAAAATTGGTCACTCCAGGATGAATTTAAACTTCAACCGGTTGAATGTATGAGTGCTTGTAGTCGCCCTTGTGCTGTTTCCTTAGCCGCACCCTCTAAATACACGTATCTATTTGGGGATTTGCCCGTAGATGTAGAGACATTACCAGAAACAGCAGCAGCTATCTTAGACTGTGCCAGTTTATACCATAGCCAACCCGACGGTTTATTGCCTTGGTCGAAACGACCTGAACCCCTAAAAAAAGGCATTTTGGCACGAATTCCACCCCTATCCTGAGGTTAAATAATCATGCATAAAATTCCCGTAACGGTGATTACCGGCTTTCTCGGTTCTGGCAAAACCACCTTGGTGCGCCATTTACTCCAAAACAACCAAGGACGTAAAATAGCAGTTCTGGTGAATGAGTTTGGTGAAGTGGGTATTGATGGCGAGTTATTGCGTTCCTGCCGAATTTGCGATGAGGAGGACAATCCTAACGATAATATTGTGGAACTGACAAATGGCTGCTTGTGCTGCACGGTTCAGGAAGAATTCTTCCCGACAATGCAGCAACTGTTGCAGCGGCGCGATCGCATCGATTGTATGCTAATTGAAACCTCTGGATTAGCGTTACCCAAACCCTTAGTTCAAGCCTTCCGTTGGACTCCTATTCGCAACGGTGCTACTGTGGATGGAGTAATCACAGTGGTGGATTGTCAGGCGTTAGCCGCAGGAACGTTAGTCGGTGACATCAACGCCCTAGAAGCCCAACGTAAAGCCGACCCCAACTTAGACCATGAAACCCCGATAGAGGAACTCTTTGAAGACCAATTGGCTTGTGCGGATTTAGTCTTACTGACGAAAGTTGATTTAGTCGATGAGGCGACGCTGAGGAGGATCAAAGACTGGTTACAGGATCAATTACCCACAGGCGTTAAGGTTATCCCTTGTGATCAAGGACAGATTCAGCCGGAACTCTTGCTGGGTTTTAACGCCGCCGTCGAGGATAATTTAGACAGCCGTCCCAGTCATCATGATACTGAGGACGACCACGACCATGATGAGGAGATTAATTCAGTCCAATTTATATCCGATCAACCTTTTGAACCCCAAACCCTAATCGCCAAACTGCAACAACTCGTGCAACAGCAGGAGATTTACCGGATCAAAGGCTTTGTGTCTGTACCCAATAAACCCATGCGCCTAGTCTTGCAGGGAGTCGGCAATCGCTTCGATTCATTCTATGATCGACTGTGGCACAACGGCGAATCTCGCCAAACTCGGTTAGTGCTAATTGGACGTAAACTAGACCAGGCTGAAATTGAACAAGCAATTGGCAGTTAAACGATTAATCGTGAGGGTAGGGGAATGAGGAAAATTCAGTGGCTACTGCTACTTATTAGCTTCTGGAGTACAATTCTGGTTTCATTACCTGCACAAGCCGCTAGACTTCTGTTGTGGCGATTTGATGCAAGTCAAAATCAACTCGAATTTACGACAGATGGTACTGTTCAACCCACAGCCCAACTGATTCCGAACCCCCTGCGCCTGGTTATCGATTTACCGGGTACGACGTTGGGACGTCCCAGTGTCAGCCAGTCTGTGGGAGGAGGGATTCGCGAAATTCGGGTGGGACAGTTTGACCGCCAGACGACTCGGATTGTGGTAGAAATTGCACCGGGTTATACTATAGACCCCCAACAGATTCAGTTTCGTGGGGCGTCACCGAGACAGTGGTTTGTGCAACTACCCACGCCGCAGCTTATCACTGCACCCGCACCTCGTCCCGTAGCGCCGACAACTCCTCCCCCCCAACCCGCACCTCGTCCCACACCACCAGAACCCTCTCCTGACACAACAGAGTCAAGGGTGCAACTTGATCCGATTCAGGTGACAAGGGATGGGTTTTTTATTCGCACCAATCAAGGGGAAGCGAAAGAGATTCAGGTGCAACGGAGTCGCGATCGCGGGACAATTGAGTTTGAGGTAGAAGGAATTACCCTACCCCCAGCGTTACTGAATCAAAATGTGTCAGTAAATCGCTATGGGGTCAACCAAATTCAATTGTCCCAACCGTCGGGTTCCTCCTCCCCAACTCGCATCACCTTACGGGTGAATCGCGAGAGTCCAGACTGGCAGATGAATTATAGCTCGGTTGGGGGCTTGGTATTACTACCCAGAGGAGTTTCGGCGTCGCAGCTTGAGGGGTTATCGCCGCGACGATCTGATCGGGAACCGACGGCGGCTACCTCTCTCGCCACGATTGAATCGGTGGACATCGCCCAAAACGGGACTCAATTATTAATCCGGGCGGATCGACGGATTCGGGCGAGGGGCAATTGGGATACCAACACCAACCAGTTCCAAATTACCATCCCAGATGCTCAACTTGCACAAGGAGTTCAAGGACCTCAGCTAGGCGTGAATAGTCCGTTATCCCAGGTGAGACTGCGCCAGCCTGATTCACGTACTGTGGTGATTGTAGTTCAACCGGATCGAAATACCCAGATTGGCGAACTCAATCAACCCAGCGATCAACTCTTATTACTTCCCCTGCGACAGACGAGAGTCTCTTTACCGCCAACGGGTTCGCTTCCTGTACCGCCGCCAGAACGGTTACCGCCACAGATTTCACCGCCGCCTAGTGTATTTCCTGGGGTTCGCAATAGTCGCGTTGTGGTGATGCTTGATCCGGGACATGGGGGTAAAGATCCCGGCGCTGTGGGGATTGGTGGCTTGCAGGAGAAAGATGTGATTTTGCCCATTTCTCTCCAAGTTGCCGCCATTTTAGAACAGCAAGGTGTACAAACGATATTGACGCGATCGGATGACCGATTTATTAGCCTCAGAGGGCGAGTTCAACTGGCACAACAAACCAATGTTGACCTATTTATCAGTATCCATGCGAATGCGATTAGCATGAGTCGTCCCGATGTGAATGGCGTGGAAACCTATTACTATAGCAATGGGCGAGGGCTAGCCGAAGCGATTCAAAACAGTTTATTACAGAGTACAGGGATGCGGAATCGCGGCGTGAAACAAGGCAGATTTTATGTGATCCGGCAAACCTCTATGCCTTCTGCGTTAGTGGAAGTGGGTTTTGTTACCGGGGCTGAGGATGCGCCAAGACTCGCCACACCAGAATTTCGCAGCCAAATCGCCCAGGCGATCGCACGGGGTATTTTACTCTACATTCAGCAAACCCAGTAGGGGCTCTCGCATTTGCGCTCAGATGTCTCGGTTTTATGCCAATATCCCAACGCAAATGCTTCGCCCAATCCCCATGAGGGAGATGGGGGAGCAGGGGAAGCAGGGGGAGTTCACTGCTAACTGTTCACTGTTCACTGCTAACTGTTCACTGACGAAAGAGGATGTCACGGGAATGGGTGTCAATCGCATCCGAATTGCCAAGGATCAAGCCGATTTAGTCAAAGCGTTAACCGCATCAGCCGAGACAACCGGACCTTTTCAAACTTATGCTGACGTTATCGCATTTGCAGCAGCATTAGGTGTCAAGCGCAAGAAGCGATCGCCTCTGGGGACGATTGCGAAGAAAGAACCCGCACCGATTGGGTTAGAGATATTTGTGTCGAGGGGATATGACGCATTGATTAAACTTTTGGCACTTGTCGAAACCAAAGATGCCAAAATTCTCTCCTCCTTTGACGCCAAAGCAGAGGAGGAAAGGATTCATATTTTTGAAGAATATGCCCATGGGGGGTTGGAGATATTGCGAGACGAGTTGCGGGGGGCGGTGAATTATTCAGAGCGATTATTATTAGTTTTGAATGCACAACGGTTTAAACAAGAAGTTCCTGAAGACGAGTTTGATTTAAGCCGATTTCTCTAACGGTTCCTAAATGCGTGAGGTAAACCCATACAAAGGGTGCTGTAGGGGCGGGTTTTACAGATAACTTATGGTAAAAACTGATAACTTAACTAAACCCGCCCTTCTCCGGTGGCTGAAAATTAGAATGGGCAATGAGTTATGGCTTAAGTTGACACAGATGAAGGCTTGCGCCCACAAAATGAGAAACGCTATAAAGCGGATTGAATCAGAAATCTAAGGATTCAGTATAACCGTTAAATCAAGGACAAAACCCGGTAACACATCTTCGCCTGAAAGTGTGGGCGGTTCATCAACAGAGAAATTGATCTGTTCTACATCAACGAATGGTCGATAAATTTCCACTAGGGGCGTTTGCGGATCAATCAGCCAACCTAAACGGGCACCATTATCCCGGTACTCTAACATTTTGGCACGTAAACCTTGAAGCGAATCGCTTTCAGAACGAAGTTCGATCACAAAATCTGGACATAAGGGAGGAAAGCGTCGCCGTTGTTCCGGAGATAAAGCTTCCCATCGTTGCAGGATTACCCAGGACACATCTGGACAACGTTTGGCATTATTGGGTAATCGAAACTCAGTGGAAGAGTCAAACACTTTTCCCAGTCGGGTTCGACGATTCCACAGCGTCAAATCTGTGGTTAAATCTGCATTCCTAATACCACTTTCTCCACCTGTTGGGGGCATAATAATTAATTCTCCATCAGCGGTGAGTTCTAAGCGCCATTGTTCATTTGCCACACAAAGTTGATAAAATTGCTCGTCGGTTAAGCCGACGGTGGGGGGTACGTTTAGGGTTAGAGTTTCCATGGTTGTACTAGCCAACTGAATTAATTCTATTATCGGCGATGTCTAGGGCAAAGTTATGCCTAATTCTGATCACTTTAAGGATTCAGTATAACCGTTAAATCGAGAACAAAGCCTGGTAACACGTCTTCCCCTGAAAGTATTGGCGGTTCGTCAACAGAGAAATTGATCTGTTCTACATCAACAGATGGTCGATAAATTTCCACTAGGGGCGTTTGCGGATCAATCAGCCAACCTAAACGGGCACCATTATCCCGGTACTCTAACATTTTGGCACGTAAACCTTGAAGCGAATCGCTTTCAGAACGAAGTTCGATGACAAAATCTGGACATAAGGGAGGAAAGCGTCGCCGTTGTTCCGGGGACAAGGCTTCCCATCGTTCCAGAATTACCCAAGACAAATCGGGACAACGTTTGGCATTATTGGGTAAGCGAAACTCAGTGGAGGAGTCAAAAACTTTTCCCAGTCGGGTTTGCTCATTCCAATTGTAAACTTTAGCGGTCAAACCCGCATTGCTAATGCCACTTTCTCCACCTGTTGGGGGCATAATAATTAATTCTCCATCAGCGGTAAGTTCTAAGCGCCATTGTTCATTCGCCACACAAAGTTGATAAAATTGCTCGTCGGTTAAGCCGACGGTGGGGGGTACGTTTAGGGTTAGAGTTTCCATCACTGTGTTAGCCAACTGAATTAATTATATTATCGGCGATGTCTAGGGGAAAGCACCCTTTTCTCCTTTGACGCTGTGCTTTGATTGCAATCGGGGTAAGGATGTCCGTATCTTGAAATGATACTAATTTTCCTTGAGAGCCTGTCACTGGAGTTTAGACTACGATGGTGATAATAGGGCACGGCAATGTTCCCTACCCTAGATTGGGGATAATTGAATTCGGTAGGGGCACTTCGACTATCGTGCCCTGATCAGTTGATAATAAGCTCAAGCTGCAGATGAGCTAAATTGGACAAAAAAGATAAATTCATAACTTATAACCGATGAAAGATAGTGTAGTATTTATTGCCAGTGGCGCTACGGCTGGCGCTGGTGTATCTGCCACAATCGGCACGATGGGATTAGTAGGAGGATTTGGCGGAGTAGCCATTGGTATGGCTCCAGTTACAGCAGCAGGTACGGTAGCAGGTGCGGCGACTTATGGTGCTTTTAAGGCAATTGAAGCAGGGGATGCTAAAGCGTTTGGTGCAATTGGAATGGGTGCTGTTGGTGGTGCTTATGTATCCTCAACAATTGGCGGTATGGGATTAGCTGGAAGTTTTGGCGCTGTTGGCATTGGCATGGGTACAATGGCAGCGGCTGGGGGAGTGGTTGGATTGGGTGTTTATGGGTTGTATAAAGCCTGCAAACCTGAACCTAGACAACGAATGGCCGGTGCTGTAGACGCTTTTGGGCGCATGGAAACTAAAGTGCTGGAAATGGAAGCCTATACTCAAGCACTTTTGGAATTAGATCCCATATTTACCGAAGATAGTTGGAAACAAAAATTTGCGGATCTAGAAATTGAGGAAGAGTTAGAGGCGCTAAAGGCTAAACAGCAAAAACAAGCTCAATCAACCGCGAATTTTCCTTCAGGTGATCAAGTTTCCAGTAATTTTGAAAAGCCGAAAAATCAAGCCAAAACTATTGCTATTGAGTCTCAACCGTCTCTGATTTGGAAATGTATAAATATTCTCAAAGGACACTTGGCAACAGTTACCGCGATCGCGATTAGCTCCGATGGACAAACGTTGGCAAGTGGAAGTGAAGATAAAACCGTTAGTCTATGGGACTTGAAAACCGGAAAACATGATTTTACCTTCTTTGGACAAGCTAAAGAAGTTTTTGCTGTGGCGATTAGCCCCCAGGGAAAAAGGCTGGTTGCAGGTGGATTTGACAATAAAATTACCAGTTGGCAGATAGACAGTAAAGCCCTGCTACGCCCCTTCTTTTATCCGAATTCCACTTACAGTCATTTAGGTTTTATTTCCTGCCTGACGTTTAGCCCTGATCAAACCATTCTGGCTAGTGCAAGTGGTGATAAAACAATCCGATTGTGGGGCGAATACACTGGAGAACTTAAACGCACTCTCAATGGTCATTCAGACACAGTTTGGTCGGTTGCTATCAGTCCAGATGGTCAAACGCTGGTTAGTGGTAGTGCGGATAAAACGATTCGGGTTTGGTCTTTAAGCAGTTATAAAAAACCTCAGATTATTATCGGACATTCTAACTGGGTGACATCGGTTGCTATCAGTCCAGATGGCAAAATGCTGGTAAGTGGTAGCGCAGATGGTACAGTTAAATTATGGAATATCAATACAGGAGAATTACTCAACACTCTAGATAAACAATTAAAGGGAATTGTTTCCGTTGCCATCAGTCCGAATGGACAACTATTGGCGAGTGCTGACAAAAATGCTGTCTATCTTTGGAATTTACACACAGGTCAATTACTTGGTACGCTTGCTGGATGTAGTCCTGTGGTTTTCGGTCTGGATGGACAAATCTTAGTCAGTGGCGGTAAAGCAGGGACAATTAAGATTTGGCGTAACCAGTTGGGTGTTGAGACTACTCCCTTTGAATCGGGATTATCGGGTGAATGGTGGGAAATTTTGGGTGTGGAAATGGACGCCGATATCAACAGGGTTAAGTTAGCATACCATCAATTAGCTCGGCAATATCACCCGGATATAAACTCCTCGGCTACTGCTATAGCCAAAATGCAAGCGATTAATCAGGCGTATGAAGCCTTTTTGCAGAAATTCAGTCAGGGTTTAAATTAATGGAGTGTGGCATATCTTATTTTTTAGGAATTAGGATTCCGTCCAGAAATCGTAGGGGCGCATGGCGTGCGCCCATAAAATCGGCAAATCTAATCCATCATTGTAGCTGTGTAAATCCAGTAAATGAAAGGAAACGGTGCAAAATTAACTCCTGATCAAGAGAAACGAGTTAAGGAATATACGGAAAACTTCGGTTGTTACAATATTCACAGCAATAATTGTGAAATAGTTTTCACCCTTTTCAGTAAGCCCCGACTCCCGCCAAGAACTCAAGTTCTTGGCTAAAAGCGTAAGTCCACTCAAGTGGACTAAAACTTTTATCCAGTCGTCTTTAGACGACTTTCGCTTTTAGACTTGGGTTTTAACCCAAGGCGGTTGGTCAGATTGGTACTCATAATAAAAAAATCCCCAGATCTCGTTCCTGATCTTCCCTGTTCCCTGTGTCTACACCCGTGAGTTTCACATCTCCAATAGAATTGCTATATATGAAGATATGAAGAATGTCTAGATTGAGAGGCTATGACAGTGGGGTTAAACGATTTATCGATTCAGGATGAATACCGTAGCGATCGCGTTGATATTATTCGCGATTTCTATCTCCCCTGTCTGGAAAATGCTACTGTTTACAAACGAGCCGTTGGCTTTTTCTCCAGTACCTCAATGGCGGCGGCGGCTAGAGGAATCACTGCGCTCATTCGTTCGGGTGGAACGATGCAGTTGGTGGCTTCTCCCTATTTGTCGCCAGATGATGCTGATGCGATCGCGACAGGATTGAAGCAACGCCGGGATGTGATTACTGATACGCTTTTACGCGAATTAGACCAAGAGTTTGAGCAAGTTGTGCGCGATAGATTAGCCTGTTTAGCTTGGTTATTGGGACAAGGAATATTAGAAATTAAGTTGGCGGTAGCTAGTAATCTTAATCAACCGGGAATTTATCATGAAAAGTTAGGTATTTTTGCTGATAATCAGGATAATATTGTCGCCTTTACGGGTTCAGCTAATGAGAGTTCATCGGCGTTAATTGCTAATTTTGAATGTATTGATGTCTTCTGTTCCTGGCATTTGGGTGTCAAAGAACGAGCCTTAAGAAAAGCGGAAAACTTTCAGCGGTTGTGGGATAACCAGACGCCCAAGGTAGAGGTAATTGAGTTTCCCGAAGCCGCCGCGCGATCGCTCCTACGATTACGCCCAGAATACCCCCCGCCAATGGAAGAATGTCCGACTCAATCGCCGATTGTCTCTGAACTTCGAGGAACCTACCAAGTAGATGATTTAGATCCGTGGCGACATCAAAATCAGGCAATGATAGCCTTTGTCAAGAAACGTTGTGGCATTCTGGAGATGGCAACTGGTACAGGCAAAACCCGCACCTCTTTGAATATTATCAGGGAATTAGTCGCCCAGCAAGCGATTAACTCAGTCATAATTACCGCGATAGGAACAGATTTGCTCGATCAGTGGTCAAATCAGTTGTACGCTGTTGCCAGTCAATTAAATCCTCGGTTTCGGGTGCTGAAGCATTATGCCACTTATTATGAGAAAGATGAGTATGAGTTAGACCCAGAAAACAGCATCTTAATTCTATCACGAAATGCGCTGCGTAACGTCTTGCGATCGCTGACTCGCCCGACGCGAAGCCGTTTGTTATTGATTCACGATGAGGTACATGGATTGGGAAGTCCGGCAAACATTGAAGAATTAGACGGGTTATCTGAGGATATTTCCTATCGATTGGGATTAAGTGCAACGCCAGAGCGAGAGTATGATCAAGAAGGAACGGCTTTTATCGAAAAGAATGTCGGTTCTATTATTTATCGTTTCAGTCTTGAAAATGCAATTCGTCGAGGAATTCTTTGTGAGTTTGATTACTATCCCATTGAATATCATCTATCGGATGAAGATAGGCAACGTATCCGCCATGTCTATAGTCAGAAAGCCGCCCGAAACGCTGAAGGGAATCCCATGTCAGATAAGGAGTTTTGGATAGCGTTAGCGCGAGTCTATAAAACCTCTCGTGCCAAACTTCCCTATTTTGAGATGTTTCTCTGTGATCATCCCGATGTTCTTGATCGCTGCATTATCTTTGTGGAAAACCATGACTATGGTGAAGAAGTGATCAATATTGTCCATCGTTATCGCTATGACTTCCATACCTATTATGCTGAAGATGACCGACAGCATTTAAGCGATTTTGTCAATAACAGAATTGCTTGTTTAATTACCTGCCATCGCATTTCTCAAGGGATTGATATACCGTCTCTCCGTTCCGTGATTTTGTTCTCATCAGCACGGGCAAAATTGGAGACGATTCAGAGGATGGGGCGGTGTTTGCGGAAAGACCCAGTTAATCCTGATAAGCGGGCGATCGTTGTTGACTTTGTTCGCACTCAAGATGAAAACACGGAGGAACTTAATAGTGATCAGCTTCGTAAAGAATGGTTAATGAGTTTGTCTAAAATTCGTGGCGAGGAAACTTAACGATGGCGATAGATGTCAAAGTATATGAAGCTGTTTTTGCAGCAGTAGTCAATCATAATCAACCCGATAAAGTGGCTAAACGGATAATGAAGTTGCTAGAAGAGTTATCTGATGGCATATCAAAACCCGATGATATTGTAGTTTTCCTAGAAACCATATTAGATGCCATTGAAACTGATACTTCTGAGGAATTAGAATGAGTCTACAACTTACTCTCTTAGGTTGGTCTGCTTCCGGTTTACGATGTCCTGATCATCAAGTAAATCTCTGTCCAGAGAATAACACTACGCCTTATCCAGTGACATTAGTACAGATGCCTAACGGGACGGGTAAGACGACTACACTGAATATGTTAAGGGCTACACTATCAGGGGCTGCACGAGAGTGGAATAGCCAAAAGATTCGCGAATTTCAGCGTAGTGGTGACTCAACTAAATCGGGTCAATTTGTCGTCAGATTAGGGATGGATGACAAGTTACTCACATTTGAGTTAAATCTTGACTTCATTCAAGGAAAAGTTACCTACCGCACCAGTTCCAGTCATGGTTCTGGTATTCGAGATGGCTTTTTACCGCCCCTAGAAATTAAAAAGTTTCTCAATCCAGAATTTGTCAATCTGTTTGTATTTGATGGAGAACTTGCCAACAGGTTACTTAATCCGAAACAAACTCGCGCCCGGGATGCCATAGATTCTCTCTTTCAGTTATTGTTACTGAAAAAAGCCGCCGATTACTTTCAGGATAATTGGGAACGTCATGCTCAAAATTCTAGCTCGAAATCGACTCAAGGATTAACTCGGCGTCGAAATAACTTAAATCGGCTGAAAACTAAGCGAGATAAAATTAAAAGGGAGCGAGACGCTGTACAGATACAACAGTCTCAACTGAAGTTAGGTATACAGGATGCGGAGCAAGACTATGACCAAGCATTGGGCAAAGATAAAAATATAGGCACTCGTTTGCAAACGATAAAAGTTCAGCTTGATCAGGCGGAAAAAGTTGTCGAGAGGGAAGTGGAAAAAACAACGGAGAAAATGCGAGACCCGCAAAGAGTCATTCCTGGTTTAGCTGCATCTTTAATTAACCTGAAAGCTAACTTAGACCATCTCAAATTACCCACCTCCACATCCAAGGAATTTTTTGAAGAACTAGCTGAGGCGCCAGAATGTGTCTGTGGACGCCAGATGGATGATATGACTCGTCAAGCAGTTCGCGATCGCGCCAAGCAATATCTGGGAGAGGATGAAGTTGGGGTGCTAAATCGGATTAAATCGGATATTGCGGATTATTGTGGTGGAAATCCAGAACAGTACCACCAAGACCTTCAGGAACAGTTGCAAGGGTTACAAAAATTAATCAGAAAGCGAGATGAATTTAAAACAGAATTGCATTCTCTGGAAGAGGAACGTCTCAAACAAGGAGACTCTGAATTAGAAGCGAAAAAGCAGCATCTAGATCAGCTACGAGAACAATTGGATCAGTGTAACCAACGCCTACAAGAAATTGAGCGATCGCCTCACAGCAAACCGAGTGAGGATACGGACTGTCTGAAGGAGTTAGAATTCCTGATCACAAAAGCCGAAGAGGATGTCGCCGAAGTCACCCATACCTTAACCCTGAAGCGCAAAACCGAAATTATCCGCCGCATTCTGAATCAAGCGCATCAGCAAGCCAGGGAAGAACTACGGAAAATTATGATTGAGGAAACCAATCAGCGGATTACCCAGTTATTATCCAGAGATCCGGTATGGTTAGAAGATATCCAAGATTCGCTAAAACTACAAGGTCGAGGGGGTGCAAGCGTGGGTCAAACCCTATCCGTTAGCTATGCTTTTCTCGCCACTTTATTTAACCGTAGTAAGCACCAATTACCCTTTATTGTCGATAGTCCAGCGGGAGCGCTGGATCTAAATGTGCGTCCAGAAGTGGCGCGTCTGGTTCCTCAATTGGGTAAACAGTTTGTCGCCTTTACTATCTCCAGTGAACGGCAAAGTTTTGTTGATAGTTTACATCAAGCCGCACAGGGAAACGTACAGTATTTAACCTTATTTCGGAAAACGTCTCCCATTGATGCACTTTGGCAGAATAGTGATTCAAATCAACTCACAGAAACCGTTGATGGGGTAATGGTAACCGGAAAAGAATTTTTTGAACGTTTTGATCTGGATGAGGAACTTTAAAGAAAAATGGATTTTCAACTGCGTAAGGATGCTCGGAGATGGTTTAAGGATATTTCTCACCATTACCCGATTCTTTTTGACCTATACTATCTTTGTTTGATGGCAGGTTTTGCTGATGGACGCCCGAATACAGAAATTAAAGCGGATAATGTCGATGATTTGGTTGGCTACTTTCCGGGAGAGTTCCAATCTCGCGGACGTCTCTTAGTCGGACTATTAATTCAGGTACATTTATCCCGTTTAGGCATAGATTTAAATGAGCGGGATGATGTTTACCGTCGCGTCGCCGAACTGGTTGATCCTAACTCGCCCTCCTATATGTCAAATGAAGGGGTTCGGCTGATGAATCAATACGCTCATCGCGGGTTTGATGTCCTCTCTGAGTATTTTGGCGATCGCCCCCGATCAATTGAAACATTTCTGAGGAAATATTCTCGTTGTATTAGCGATTTAAACAGTAAACGTTAAATTATTGAACGTGCATGATATAAAAAACATAGCCATACCAATCGGAATACTGCTGATAGATTTCTATCTCTTGGAACTCATTATCGAGAACCTGATTCGCTTGCGGATCATTGTTATATTTTTGGCGTAAATACTCTACCCTTTCCTTTAAGGGAGTATAATAGTTCCACCAGGATGATTCAGATAGCACAAAATGACCGATTTGGCGATAACCTGACGCTTCTATAAGCTGAAGATTATCGTTAATTGTTTTCATATCTGGATAATTGGTTTGCCAAAACTGTTTTACCTCAGTTGGGGGATTTGGCTGTAACCAGCAGAGTTCGGAAACGACGAGATAGCCTTCCCTTTTGAGAAGAGTTTGCCAGGATTTTAGTCCGGTTTCAAACCCCATGATATAAATTGCCCCTTCTGACCAGAGGATGTCAAAGCTATGGGGGGCAAAGTCTAAAGAAAACATGGATTGATTGAGGAGATTAATGTTATCAGAAACGCCCTCAGCCACCGCCCGACGCTGCAATTCGTCTAAAAAAGGTTGATGAGTGTCTACGGCGGTAATCTGTCCATCAGTTAGTTTGGCGAGTTCAATGGTTTGCATCCCTGGACCACAGCCAATATCTAAAATTTTGGGTTGTGGGGGTACGTTGCTTAGTAGGGAAAAGGCTTGGCGGGTGGAAGCGTTGTCACCGGGGGCTTCTCTGGGTAGGTTGTGATGAATTTCAAAGAAAATGTTCATTGGTTATTGGGTGTGGGGGTGAGTCGCTGGACTAAGGTGAAGGGGTTTTAAAACCCGCGCAGGCGGGTTTGGTTTGTGTAGCTGCGGTTTCAACCGCCCAGTTAACTACAACACAGGCGGAAGTCCCACATCTCTGGGCTTAACAAACTTACCATTAAACCCTACCGCTTTCCCTTCAATGGTTCTGGCTTCGGCTAATTCTCGCCGTAGTTCTGCTTTTTCCATTCCATCCTCTGTCCCGGCAATAATATAAATCAGTAATCGGGCGGCTAAGTCCCGTCCCGATACCATGATCCGCTTCTTATTTGGGTCAAATAATACCCCATACCACAGCGATTGCGGCGTCTCCATCTGACTAAATCCCCCTTCGGTATCGTATTTACAGAGTTTCTTAAATACTGTTTTTAACGATAACTTTTTCTGAAATACCACAATTCCTAACGCTTGGGTAAAGGCAATTTGCCCGACGGGACGGAATAGGATATTCCCCTCACCGCCATTGTTCTCAAAGCTGAAGCGGCGTAACTGGGGGGTTTCTTCTCCTTGTTCTAATCGTTGATAACTGGGTAAGCTGGCTAAGTGGTCAAAAAACTGACTAAAGGTGTCAATTCCCGCTTCTAATTCCTCATCATCGGGACGCATCGGGATTAACCCTTTCTTCTCCGGCGGTTTCCAGTGAGGGAATTTATGTTCTAGATACCGTTGAGACATTTCAGTTAACGCCTGGAGGGTGGTTAAAACGGTAGATTTGGCGGCGACGGTGGCGCTATCCCAATTGACGCGGGGGTTGCGTCCAGGGACTTCTTTTAATAAGGGATGATTGACGGCGATTTTGCGGGCGACGATGGAAAAGCCGTCATTTTCATTTAATAGCGCCAGTTGTCCTTTACTTAAGCGTAATGCCATTAAGTTGACGTGGACGAAAATAGACCGGACTCGCCGCAAGGCGGCTTCCCGGGTTTCACCTTTGGCGACGGCGGGGATGAATTCAATGCCGATTTTTTCCTGGGCGAGACTTTGTAGGTAGGCGGGGTCGAGTTGGTATTCGTCGATTAGGTCGTCTATAGTAATTACACCGCCCACGGGTTTTTTGTTTTTGTTGTAACGTTGCAATCTTCCGGTTTTAAGTAAAGTCATTAGTCCCTGAACACCCATGAGTCGGTGTTGACCATCAAGGGCGAAGATGGACACGGAGGGGGAGATATCTAAGAGTCCCACGGTTTGGTTTTGGTCGAGGGGAATGAAATCCGCCGCAGACTGGCGGGCGCGTCCTTGTTTATCCCATTCCTTGGCTTTGGGATTGTCTACCCAGGTGGGGCTGTGGACGACGAGAACGGCGGGGAATTTATGGGCTTGGCGGGCGGCGAGGTATTGGGTGAGGGGGGCTTGACGTGACCAGTCTAGGGGTCGTTGGAGGATTTCATCGACGGTTTCTTCATCCCGGATGACGTTGTCGGTTTGGGGGTCGAATTTTTGCCGGAATAGGGGGAGTTGGGAGGCGAAGCGGACTCGGCTATCTAACCATTCGAGGGTGACAGACCCGATAAAGGCTTCGGTACTCCCCATCTGGGTTTTTTGGACGAGGAGGCGATCGCTTCTGGCTAAATGTCGATCCAATAGCAGGGCTAGCGCTTGTCGATCCTGGCTGTCTTGTTCCAGGATTTGGCTGGCGATGTCCGCTTTTGGCTTGTCGGGGCTACTCATCTGTTTTATAATATTTTAGTCTGTTTTTAAAAATAACTAATTTAATATTTTTATGTCAAATAGGTTTTTAAAAACTAAAATTGTGCCATACTAGGGATGTCACCTGTGAGGGCTTGTCGGGGCGGGTTTAACTACATCCATCCGTGTCACTGAAGGTGAAAACCCCTACTGGTAAGCATAGGGGAAGTGTACTCCCACTCCGGAATCCCCCCTAGCCCCCCTTTGAACGGAATCCCCCCTAGCCCCCCTTTGAAAGGGGGGAATAAATAAAGGGGAAATATTGGGGGGAATCCCCTCTTGCTTGTCACCGATAACTGACCCCAAATTGGAGTGATTAAAATGAGTGATTTAGTAAAAGTATTAGATCCGAATTCTATCGAGGCGTATCGGACACGAGTGCAATTTTTAGCCGGTGAGTTGAAAGCTGCAAAAAATCAAGTTGCGCGTGTGAATATTGCCTTAATGTTAGCGGATGCAGCAACAACATTAGCACGGCTGGAACACGAGGAATTACAAAACCAAAATTCCTAATCAGTAAATGGATGAAAATCAACTAAACTCTATTCCGTTTTGTCACTATTCCTCAAACTAGAACGAATGACAAATGACCAATAACAAAGGACTGATTCCTTCCTTCGAGTATGTTTTACCCGCAATCCGAGGGATTCAAGCGGGACGGGAATATTATGTATCCATGTGTCCAGTGCGATTTATTCCCAAGCTGTTTGCGAGGGAGGATGAAGAGAATCCGCCGGATCAGAGAGTGGCGCGATCGCTAAATTTTAAACGAGTCCCAGATATTGCTAACTATATCTTGAATAATCCTGATAATTATACCGTTTCAGCGATTACCGCCGCGATTGATGCTGATATTAATTTTGAACCGATTGGTACAGAGAAAGAAGGGCGAAAAATGGGGCGCTTGCGAGTTCCCATGGATGCGCGATTTCAGATTACTGATGGACAACATCGCTGCGCGGCGTTTGAGTGGGCGCTGAAGCAGAATCCGGCGTTGGGGTATGAGACGGTGGCGGTTATTTTAATGTTGGATATTGGGTTGCGCTATTCCCAGCAGATGTTTTTGGATCTCAACCGTTATGGGGTTCATCCTGATGCTTCATTGGCGATTCTCTATGATCATCGCCATCCCCAAGGGACTGTGGTCAAAGCAGTGATTAGAAATATTAATGTGTTCCGAAGCCTAACAGATAAGGAACATCGGACATTAGCCGTGCGATCGGGGAAGCTATTTACGCTGCATACGCTATATAATGCTACGTCTATGCTGTTGGCGGATTGGCAGACGGCTGAATTGGAACAGCAGATTGATTTGGCAATTCGGTATTGGCAAGCTGTGAGTTATTGTATTCCAGATTGGGAGGCGGTGAGACAACGGACTGTAAGCGCCAGGGAGATGCGACAGGATTATGTTCATAGTGATGCGATCGCACTTTTAGCATTGGGGGCGGTAGGGTCAGTGTTACTCTCGGTTTATCCCCATAGCTGGGAGGAACGGTTGCAGGAATTGCGACGGGTTGATTGGTCGCGTTCTAATCCCGATTGGGAGGGGCGAATTATGGTCAAGGGTCAGATTTCGCGATCGCGAACCAGTGTTAGGCGCATGGTGGCTTATTTGAAAGGGTATTTGGGTTTACCGTTAACCTCACAGGAGGAAGAGTTAGAAAATGCTAGTGGTTTAGTCGGGAGGGAGACATGAGTCAAGAACAGCAATCAGAAACTAAGCGAAATCTAGCATACTATCGTAAACGTTTTTCTGAACTCAATGTCAGTAGCAACCGAAAACGTGGGGAAGCTCACTATAAGCCAATCTTACTTTTGTCAGTTATTGATCTAATTGCCCAAGAATTAATCCAGAGCAATCAGATTACTGTATCTGATGAACTGATTGAAACATTTAATAAATACTGGAATATCCTTGCTGCTGACTCATCCTATAAAGGAGGTTTACACTATCCCTTTATTCACTTACAAAGCGAGGGGTTTTGGCATGTAACCTTTAAACCTGAATTCAATGGTCTACAGCCTAAAACAACCAACAAGCTGAGACAGGCGGTTGATTATGCCAATCTAGATGACGAACTGTTTGATTTATTACAAGATCCAGTTGCCAGACAGGAATTAATTGATACAATTATTGCGGTATGGTTTTCAGCTAATCAAAAAGCCATCGAAGACATTGTAAAAATAAATCAAGATTTCCAGGATTTTACCCAGCATGAGTTAGACAGGCAAGCGAGTGAACCTAAAACAATTTTGAGAAAGTCAGTTGTTAGAAACGCCATTTTTCGGAAGTCAGTTATCCAAATTTATGATTACAGGTGTGTATTTTGTCGTTTAAAAGTCGTTAAATCGCTAACCCAAACGGTTGTAGATGGCGCACACATCATCCCATTTTCGGAGTCTTACGATAGTAACTTAGACAACGGGCTATCCCTGTGTAAAAATCATCATTGGGCATTTGATCATGGTTGGTTTTGTATCGATGATGACTACAAAATCATAGTACCTAGTGATTTGCAGGAGGACTCACCAAACGCTAGACCCATGCGAGAGTTTCAGGGAGAAACTATTTTACTGCCTAGTTCAGAGACATACTATCCCAGACTAGAGGCTATTCAGTGGCATCGCAGAACTTGGCTGAACGTCTAATCCCATATCGTAGCTTTACAGAGGTTTAAACTATGACAGACAACCAGCAGATGTCACTCTTTCCCCCGCGTACAGTTGCGGAGTTGGTGGAAGACATAGAACAACTCACTCAAGAAATTCAAGAATTATACTGTTTAGATGAAATACCTTGGTGTTTAGGATATTCTGGTGGCAAAGACAGCAGCGCCACATTACAGCTTGTCTGGAATGCAATTGCAGCTTTACCTCTAGAGAAACGCAGAAAAACAATTTATGTTATTACAACCGATACTTTAGTCGAGAATCCTATCGTTTCGGCTTGGGTACGCAAATCCTTAGAGCAAATGAGAGTTACTGCCCAAGCCCAAAAATTACCAATAGAACCCCATCTCCTTCATCCAGATATCAAAAATACGTTTTGGGTTAACCTAATGGGTAAAGGTTATCCTGCTCCACGCCATGGATTCAGATGGTGTACAGAACGATTAAAAATTCATCCGTCTAACCACTTCATTCGGGATGTAGTGAGAGTCAAAGGCGAAGTCATTTTAGTTTTAGGAACCCGCAAAGCTGAAAGTACAAGGCGTGCTGCATCAATGGAAAAACATGAGGCAGGTAAAATAAGTGACCGCCTCAATTCAAACTCTCTTAAATCACTGCTCTACCATAGTGCGAGTTTACCTAACGCTTTAATCTATAGCCCTATTCAAAACTGGCGCACGGATGAAGTTTGGATTTATTTGAATCAATGGCAAAATCCTTGGGGACATAGTAACAAAGACTTGTTTTCGATGTATAGAGGGGCGACAGCCGATAATGAGTGTCCTTTAGTGGTTGATACTTCTACCCCTAGCTGTGGCGATTCCCGGTTTGGTTGTTGGGTTTGCACAATGGTTAATCAAGATAAGTCCATGGCGGCAATGATTCAAAATGATGAGGAGAAAGAGTGGATGCAGCCTCTGCTGGATATTCGCAATGAATTAGATGAAAGGAATGATCATGATAAGAGAGATTTCCGCCGCATCTACGGTAGAGTGGAACTCTTTGAACGCGAGGTTGAAGGCAACACCTCAGTTAAACCGATTCCTGGTCCTTATAAAAAAGAATGGCGGGAACATTGGTTAAGACGAGTATTAGAAGCCCAAACTCATATCCGGAATACTGCGCCCCCAGATATGCGCGATATCACTCTAATTACTCCAGAAGAACTTAGTGAAATTCGCCGTATCTGGTTAGAAGAAAAACATGAATTTGACGACAGCTTACCTCGTATCTATGAAGAGGTTACAGGCGAACCCTTCCAAGATTCCCGCCCTAGCGCCGAACGCAAACTTTTGGGTAGTGATGAATGGACAGTCTTAGAAGAAATCTGTGATGAGGATGAAATGCACCTGGAACTCATGGCAAAACTCCTCGACACCGAACGCCAATATCAGACTAAATCCCGGCGCGGTATCTATGAAGCGATAGAAAAATGCTTTAATAGCAGTTCTCGTTCTAGAGAAGACGCGATTGACCACGCCCACTATCAGCGACATCTGAAAAACACGGTTCAGGATATCAAACAGGATTTATCAGAAGTTCATGAATTGAGACAGGCTTGGGATAAGCCTAAGGAAGAGAAACCCAAACAGTTATCCTGGGCTAGTTTGAAATTCCCCGAACAAGATTCAGATACTGAAGATGCAGACGGATAGCCTTTGTTTCCCCCTTTTTGCCACGGCGATTAAAATCGCTGCTACACAAACAAAGTCCGCCTACGCGGACTCAATTATAACGGAGGTGGGAACCCGGATTGAGTAAGATAGACCAATTTTCTCGTGAATGGCAAGACGATTTACCTGACATTACTGACTTAGACAAGTAACGCCTTGACCGAGTAAAAGCTAGTTATATCCATTTACTCAAATATCCACCTCTGCTAGAAAACACTGTCAAAATGGTTCGTAGTTGGCACTTTAGGGTTATAAGCGCTAAAGCGCTTACTACAAACTTAATACAAACACTTAAGTTAGTGACATTTATATTAGGTTGAAGATTATTCCTGATTTTATACCCCCGTCTAAATTAGCCCCTGACTATGATATTCCTGGAACTCGCCCTGCAAAACTTTGGTCCCTATCAAGGGCGACAAGTGATTAACCTCCGTCCCGAAACGAATAATTCTACTCATCCAATTATCCTCTTCGGCGGGATGAATGGGGGTGGGAAAACTACGCTGATGGACGCCATTCGCCTCTCTCTCTACGGTTCCCGCGCCCAATGTTCCACCAGGGGAAATTTAAGCTATAACGACTTTCTCACTCAATGCGTTAACCGTAACACTCCCCCCACAGAAAAAACCCGTATCGAATTAGCATTTGAAGTCGTAGAAGAGGATAAACCCAGGATTCTCAGAATCGTCCGCTATTGGACAAAAGAACCCAAAGATGGTAAAGATACTCTGGGTATTTTAGTGGATGAAGAGTGGCCCGATATAGCCCTGGCAAATACCTGGGATGATTATATCGAAAATCTGCTTCCCTTGGGTATTTCAAACTTATTTCTCTTTGACGGTGAACAAGTCAAAGAACTAGCGGAATTAGAAACCCCACCTCCTCTGGTGGTAAGTGCGATTCAATCCCTCCTTGGTTTAGAACTCGCTGAACGCCTGTCCACAGATTTAGATATTCTCGCCAGTCGTAAGCGCCGGGATATTGCTAATCAGAAAGAACTGGAAACCTTAAATAAAATTGAAGCCAAACTGATTGAGGAAAAAGAAAAACAAGACGTGGCGCAACAAGACAAAAGCGCCCTAAAATCTAAACTGGACTATGCGGCAAAAGAACAACAGCTAGCCTCGGATAAATTTATCTCCGAAGGCGGTAAACTTGCCAGCGAACGCAGTCAACTGGAAGCCCAATCGAAAACCCTGATTGAACAGGCAAATCAGGTGCGTCAAGAAATGCGAGAACTGGCGGCTGGTGTGCTTCCTCTCTCTTTGATTTCTCCGTTACTGGAACAAGCGAAATCTCAAGCCGAACAGGAACAAAAACAGCACCAAGTTAAACTGACACGGGATGTATTAAAAGAACGGGATGTTCGGTTAATTCAGTATATCAAAAAGATTTCCTTGACACCTGAGCGAGTCAATCAGATTCAATCGTTTCTAGAGAGTGATAACCAAGCACTGGATCAAGAAATTTCCGCCCAAGAGGAACCGTGGTTATTAGCAGATGAACCGGCTATCACTCGCCTAGAAACCCTGCTAAAGTATGAACTCTCAACCGCACAAAAGAACGCCCAAAGCCAACGAGAACGTCTGCAAACCCTAGAAACGGATATTGATGCCTTGGATCGGCAAATTGCTACCGCCGCGTCTCCTGAAGCCTACAACGCTCTGAAACAGACATTTACTGACGCCCAAAATGAAATGATTAAGGTTAAAGCGGCTTACGAAAATGCTTCTCGCCGCTGTGATGAAATAGAGCGTCAAATTAGGGAAACGAAAAAAGAGTTAGAAACTTATGCTGATGAAACGATTAAACTGAAAAATAATCAGCATATTATTAATTCGATTGCCAAGGTTCAAACCACATTGGAACTATTTCGAGAGAAATTAACTCTGAAAAAACTCAACAAACTGGAAATCGAAGTTACCGAATGCTTCCGTTATCTGCTGCATAAATCGGACTTAGTTCACCGCGTCGCTATTGACACCCAAAGCTTTAGTCTTTCTCTCTATGATCCAGAAGGACAACCGATACCCAAACATCGTCTATCGGCGGGGGAAAAACAACTGTTAGCGATTTCCTTTCTTTGGGGACTTGCCCGTGTTTCTGGGCGCCATCTTCCAGTAGCGATTGATACACCCTTGGGACGGTTGGATTCCTCTCACCGGAGTAATTTAGTGGAACGGTATTTCCCCACGGCGTCTCATCAAGTTATCCTGTTATCCACGGATACTGAGATTGGAGAAACTGAGGTGAAACGCCTGCGCGAAATAGACGCTATTGCCCAAGAGTATTGCCTGAATTATGACCCCAAAGAACGGCAAACCGTGGTGGAAGCGGGTTATTTTTGGTAAGGATTGTGGGAGAATGGGTTGGGGTGGTTTCGCGATCGCGTTGACTTGTGCTGATTCCTATCTGGGTCACAAGGCAGAAGGGATAGAACGAAAAAGTACCCAAGGGCAAGCCTTTCTGGGCGCAAGCCTTTCTGGGCGCAAGCCTTGCGCCCCTACACCCCACACCCTGGGTTATTTGGCATTTCCGGGTTTGTTCAACGTCGCCAAATATTTACTCAGGGCTTCTCCTAACTCTTGTTCTGGGGTTTTCTTTTTCGCTGGAGGTTTTTTCGTCGGCGCAAAGCCGCCAAAGAACCACATCCAAAATAGGGCATACATTGCAATCATTAAAAAACCAGACATCATAACCGTAAATCCTAAAAGACACTCGTGAAACAAGTCTGCTGAAATTTTTCAAGATAAAATAAATTCTATCCGGATCAAAAGTCAGCTAGTTAGCACCCTCTTTTAGCGATTTCAATACGATTTTATCCTCTATTATTTCAATAGTCTGGTTTCCGACCTGAATTTGAGGATTAAATTGAGTTAAGAGAACCTCAACCTCAGGCGCTGTCCCCGATTGAACTGTCATCACCACAATAAAGCGATCGCGCCCTGTGGCTTGAATTATTCCCCCCGTCTCTCTGGGTATAAATTCCAGGTTAACCTCGGAGGGTGTAATAAAGGTTCCGTTCTACAACACTTGGACAAAGCTAGACAACATTGGATCTTGTTAGACATTATCCGAATTGCTTCCTGCTTCACTCTGGCGGTGACGGCACTCAACCAGTCCACAGGCTTAAAATTGGACAGAACTTGCCCTATTTAAATTTTATTGATCGCAGTAATTTGAGAAGCTTTGCTGCTTTAATCCGTTATGAGAGAAATCCGGTTAACTGTGCTTCATTCCCTGCCTGTTTTTCTGGTAACAACACCACATTTTCATCCTTCTGTGTCCCATCAGATGCAGATCCCGCCGTCGCCCAGCGCCCTCCTAATCCCCAAATCCGGAAACTTCCAGCATCGGGAAATGACCAATGTCCGCCTCTGGGTTTCTCTCGCTTGACATAAATACTGGTGACAAAATCATTTTTATCCCGCCACTGATTGCGGAATGTAAAGAAGCCTTTTTGTTCATCCACCAATACCCGCCCCCATACGTTGGCGGGGTTCTGGGGGGTTACATATTGAGGATATTCGGCGAAAATATACGCGGCTTCATGGGGTAATTCAATGCCAAAACTGTTATCGCCATTCCTCCCCCAATGACGGTTAAAGAACCACATTACCCCCGGTAGCAACGGTTCCGGTACTATCCCCAATCCCACCGCAAACATAGAACCCGTGGGGCTTAAGCGATGACGCCCATAGCTGGGAATCGCCACTTCCCCATCTTCACCCACCATCCGGGTTACATATTGGGGTAGAAACCAAGCCGCGTGCGATCGCGTCACCAACTCTTCCCCTAACACCGTCTGATACGCTTGTAAAAAGGACATCACCGTGAGAAACCAGGGTTCTGTACTGTAATGATCACCCTCAGACCCAAAGCCGCGATCGCCAATGCCAATGGTAAGATAGCGTTTAATATTCCGTTCGGCAATTTTCAGCCAACGCCGAGTCTCTACATCCCCCTCCTCCAGTAGCGCCAACGCCGCTAACCCCGCCGCCCCTCGCGCCCTAGCATTCCAGTTACTGGCTGGGTTAGGATTCCAGCCATCACCCGCTGTTCCTTTCACCAGCAGGGCGGTTTGAGTCGCTAACCAATCGGCTACCTGTTGTACCTGTTCCTCATCCCAAGCCGGATAACACAAATCATACGCCAACGCCACTCCCGCGACTACCGTGGAATGTTCCAGTAAACGGGGTCCAGGTTGGTTCATAGAATTAATCGTAATCTGCCAAGCGGTGGTGGCGGCGGCTTGATCCTGCTGGATTAGGGAGAGGAAACAATACCCAGCAGCGTGATAGCCCCCGGTTGGTACATAGCCATCGTAATAGATGGGTTGATCAAGACTCCGTTGCAACTGCGCCAGAATCGCCTCACCCCTGGGCGTTTTAGCCTGCTGACGCAATTGGGGAAGTTGATCTGGGCGAAAAATTAACCGAGGATGTTCTTGGGGGCGCAGAGGACGATGATTTGCCAAGGGTTGTGACCAATGGGGGCGAATAATTCCCTGGACTTCTCCCTTGACAGGTTGGTCATTTACTGTTCCAGAATAGGTGCCAATTAGTTGATTATCATCATGCAAGCGCACTTGGATATCATAATCTGCTTGTCCTGCCAAAGATTGCCAAGGATCAGGATAAATTTGCATCTGCACATCCAGGTTCCATAACCGTCCCCGTTGACTTGTCTGGAGAAGTCCCTGATGGTCCGCCTGATTAAACTTCGGCGCAAATCCCCACACTTCGCGATCGCACTTATTCGCATCACAGACTAAATCTAGAGTTATATCCTGATCAACGGGTTCCCCTTCCCAGGTTTTCCACACGCCACGTTTTAGGATTAAACGGATATCCCCGGATAACATAGCTGGATCAATCATTTCTGCTGGGGAAGGATGAGAACCTCCTAGCCAGAAGAGAAATGACGCGGTGATTAAATAAAGGATTTTGTTATTCGTCATTGGTCATTCGTTATTGGTAAGGCACCTGTAGGGGCGACCCGCTTGCATAAATTAACAACTCTCATCCACTCAATTGGATCGGGTCGCCCTCTCCTCAAGGCGGGTTTCACTACTATCTTTTCGGTGACACCCGGATGTGACTCGCGCCCGCCCCGACTCAGGTTTCTTGCATTAATTAACAACGCTAGAAACAGGGCGGGTTTACGTAAGTTACCAGTTTTTGCTGACAGGTTATCGGTAAAACCCGCCCCTACAGACGGTCGGGTCGCCCTCTCCTTAAATTTAACTTGACACTATAGCACGTTAGTGATAATTTTTATACCCGCAAATAGTTCTGCTATTCATAACCGATACCACTCTTATTCAAGGAACGTTCAGACGTAAATTAAAATTAATTAAACCTAAATTAGCTATCGTTTTTTATATTTTTATAACATCAATGAAAAAAAGACTGGCACAAGCGAAAAAATTGAGCTAGATCCTTCCTTAACTCTTACTCCGATGAAATCTGCTCAATGGTGCTTTAGCTGGTTGTTTCTGATTGCGGGTTTAATTTTGGTGGCAAAGACAGCGCCGACTACGAACGCTGAACCGATTACCGCCGCCCCTGATGGTACGGGTACAGTGATTACACCGCAGGGGAATCAGTTTAACATTTCCGGGGGGAGTCTTGATGTAAATGAGGCGAATCTCTTCCACAGTTTCCAGGAGTTTGGCTTAGATGCAGGACAAATTGCTAATTTTTTGGCGAATCCGCATTTGAGGAATATTTTGGGGCGAGTGGTTGGCGAAAATCCCTCATTGATTAATGGGTTGATTCAGGTGACAGGGGGAACACCGAATTTATATTTGATGAATCCAGCCGGGATTGTATTTGGCATCAATGCTCAATTAAATGTTCCCGCTGATTTCATTGCCACAACCGCGACAGGTATTGGGTTTGGCGATAATCTTTGGTTCAATGCATTGGGAGATAATAATTATTCGCAATTGATAGGAGATCCCAATCAATTTGCCTTTGATTTATCCCAATCGGGGACAATTGTCAATGCCGGGAATTTAGCCGTTTTTCCGGGACAGAGTTTAACCCTATTAGGCGGAACCGTGATTAACACCGGGGAACTCACAGCACCAGGGGGACAGATTACGATTGCGGCGGTTGAAGGGTCAAATCGGGTGAGGATTTCTCAGTCGGGACAGTTACTGTCATTAGAGATTACTGCGCCTCGGAATCAAGACGGGGTATTATTGCCAATCACGCCATTAGATGTCGCCGAGTTGTTAACGGGTTCAGCGGACAAGGTAGAGACGGGGGTTGATGTTACCCCATCGGGAGAAATGCAACTAACAGACTCTCAGATAACGCTACCCAATGAAACAGGAGTCGCGATTATCTCTGGCACAATCGATGTTTCCACGATTGACGAAACCATTGACGAAACCGTAGGGGCGCACTGCTGTGCGCCCTCTTCCTCACCCTCAATCAACAGTGAGGTCAAAATTGGTGGTGATATCCATATTACTGGCAAAAAGATAGGGTTACTTTCCGCCAATCTTGATGCTTCTGGTACTAATAGTGGCGGTAATATTCGGGTTGGTGGCGATTATCAAGGAGAAGGCACAATTCCCAATGCTAATATCACCTTTGTTAGCGAAGATTCAACCATTAATGCAGATGCTTTAACCGATGGGAATGGCGGACGGGTTATTGTTTGGGCAGATGAAGCCAGCCGATTTTATGGAACAATTACAGCACGAGGCGGTAGCGAAAGTGGTAATGGTGGCTTTGCTGAAATATCGGGTAAACAGTATCTAGATTATGCTGGCACCGTTAATTTATCAGCGATGCAAGGTCAATTGGGTAAATTGCTCTTAGACCCCGAAAATATCACAGTTATTGAAGGTGGAAATACTCCCAATCAACTAGCCGCAAATGATGCATTTAATGATCCTGGAGAAGATAACACGATTAACAATGGCACGATTAATGCAGCCGTGGCAAATGTAATTCTGCAAGCGACTGACACTATTACTTTTAATGCACCGATTAATATTAGTGAAAGCGGGGTCGGGCTTACTGCCCAAGCTAATAACGAGATTGCCGTTAATCAGAACATCAGAACGAATGGGGGTAATGTTACCCTTAATGCCGATTTCGATAACATCAATGGTGGTCTTCTCGCCATCACCAATGCCACGATTGATACGGGAGGTGGAGATTTTATCGGCAGTGGTATGGGTAATGCTGCCTCTACTGCTGGCGTTACGATTAATAACAGTACCATTAATACTGGAGACGGTAGTATTGATATTACAGGTACGGGAGGTGACGGTGGCGACAACAATTTCGGTATTGTTGTGAACGATAGTAGTGTAATAGAAACAACTGGAACAGGTGCGATTACTCTAACAGGTACAGGTGGAAATGGCACTAATTTTAATCACGGAATAGAGATTTTTAGCAGTTCTATTCTCTCCACGGTAAATGGAGATATCAGGATAATCGGTACAGGCGGAGGAACTGGAGTTGGTAACTCTGGTATTGATATACAAGACGGGGCTGTTGTGGGTTCGACTGGAACAGGAAATATTTCGCTGGAAGGTATCGGTAGTGATGGCATAAGTAGTAATAGAGGAATATATATTAATGCAGACTCTAATATTTATTCAGTTGATGGAAATATCAATTTAACGGGCATTAGTGGTGCCGGAGATTCTAGTATTACCAGTGATGGCATTACTGTTTTAGACGGTAGTGTAGTGGAATCAACTGGAAAAGGCAATATTACCTTTAATGGTACAGGTGGTTCTGGAGAATCACGGTCAGTTGGGATAGAAATTCAAATTAGCTCTAGGGTTTCTTCTGTAGATGGAAATATACTCTTGACAGGGCAAGGCGGTTCTGGATCTGATGGTAATAACGATGGTATTGTCCTATTAGAAGGTGTAGTCGAATCAACTGGAATAGGAAATATTACTCTCAATGGTATTGGCGACAGGAATGGCACTGAGAATAATATCGGGATAGATATTGCTCGCGAAAACTCCAGAATCTCTACAACGAATGGAAATATTACCCTAACTGGTACTGGTGGGAATGGTACTGGAGGAGGAAACGCTGGTATTCAAATCCAAGATAGCGCTGTAGTGGAATCAACTGGAATAGGAAATATCATCCTAACAGGTACAGGAGGAAACGGCACAAATTTTAATCTCGGAATAAACTTGTTGAGTAGTTCTAGTCTTTCTACAGCAAATGGAGATATCAGCTTAACAGGTACAGGTGGTGGAACTGGAGGAAGTAATACTGGGATTAGACTCCAAGATAACGTGTTAGTTAACTCCACTGGAACAGGGAATATTTCTCTAGAAGGTACTGGTGCAAATGGAATGGGTGGTAGTCAAGGCATATTCATTAACGATAACAGTACAGTCTCTTCTGTAAATGGCACTATCAACCTGACTGGCACTAGCGGTTCCGGAACTTCTGGTGTTACCAGCGACGGGATTACAATTTTAGATAGTGTGTTGGAATCAACTGGAAGAGGGAATATTACTCTAAACGGTACTGCTAGTTCAGGAGGATTATTATCCGCCGGGATAGAAATACTGAGAAACTCTAGAATTTCTGTGGTAGATGGAAATATAAGCTTTACAGGACAAGGAGGTTCGGGACTTCGTGGCAACTATGGCATTGATATCAGCGGTGTGGTAGAAGCAACGGGACAAGGAAATATTACATTCAATGGTATCGGTGGTATCGGAACAAATTATAATTATGGCATCTATATAAAGGAAGCAGAAACGAGAATTTCTTCAGTCGATGGAGATATCCGTTTTACAGGTACGGGTGGCAATGGTACTGGAGACGGTAACGCAGGCATTCAAATTCAAGATAGCGCTGTCATTCAATCGACAGGAACGGGAAATATTAGCCTAATAGGTACGGGGAACAATGGGACTGGACAAGAAAATCATGGTGTTTCGATTCAAGAGAATGCTTTAGTTCAATCAACAGGAACAGGCGCAATTGAAATAACAGGCACAACTAACGCAACCAGTAATGGAGTATTCGGTAACGATGGCATTTCCATTGTCGCTGGCGGCGGTGTAGAATCCACCGGAAGCGGAAACATTACTCTCGTGGGAACAGGTGGACAAGGAATGATGAGTAATGAGGGTATTGTCGTTATTGAAGAAAACTCCAGAGTTACTTCAATCAATGGCGATATTTTTCTCCAGGGAACCAGTCAGGGAACCGGAACAAATCATTATGGAATTTGGGTTGGTGGGTTTAGTGTTTTAGGGTTTGGTGGCGGTGTTGTCCAAACAACGGGAACAGGTAATATTAGTTTAGAAGGAATTGTTAATGGCGCAGACAACACCAGCCAGGGTATTTTAGTTGGAGATGATGGTGGAATTGCCGCTATCGGACTGGGTAATATCAGCCTCGCCGCTAATGAAATCAGATTGGGGACAATTCAAGGAAATAATCTACTTCAAATACAACCCCTTGACCCCATTTTAGGCATGACGATTGGTAGCACGATTAATGATACTCGCTTGAATCTCGATACTAATGAACTCAATCGTTTACAAAACGGATTTACTCAACTTATTATCGGACGCGACAATAACACGGGTACAATAACCTTGGTGGGTGATGCGGCATTTAATGACCCCGTTACCTTACAAGCCAATTCGATTAATCACACAGGTGGTACTCTATTCGGAAACGACAACGCCACACTGACATTACTCGCCAACCAAGATATCCGCACAGGCGATATTTTCAACCCCAGTCGCGAGATTCGTTTAACCAGCGATAATGGAACCGTTACTACAGAAAACCTGAATAGTTCAGGAAACAGCGGTGGTGATATTTTAATTCAAGCAGAACAGGCGATTACAACGGGCGAAATTAATACGAGTGGCAGTGTTGGCGATGGCGGTAATGTTACCTTAGACCCCAGGGGCGATATTCAAGTCAGTTCTATTAATGCACAAGGCGGGAGTAGTGGAAACGGCGGTAATGTTGATATTACCACAGAACAATTTTTCCGCGCTACGAATGATTTTATAGACCAAAATGGGATACTTACCAGTATCTCTACGGCTGGCGGAATCGAAGGTGGTGATATTACAATTCGTCATGGAGGTGGATGGCTGGGAACTTCGTTTGATGTGGGAGATGGAACAACTAATGGAACGAGTGCAGCGATTAGTAGTGGTGAGTTTACTATCTTCCCGTTTGAATCGTTTCCAGGGAGTTTTACTTTGGGGAATATTCAGATTATTACCCGGACAATTACGGGGACTTGTCCACCCTATTGTCTAGAGACTGATGATTCTGAAGATATCACAAAAGAGAGTGAGATAATTGCGAGTTCCCCGATTTTCAATCCAGTGGCTGAAGTTGAAGCGGCGTTTACAAGTCAATATGAGGAGTATTTGGGGTTAGGGGATACGCCAATTATTACCTTGGCACAAGCCCAAGCGACGTTACAACGAATTGAACGGGTGGCTGGGGTAAAACCTGCGCTGGTTTATGCGATGTTTGTGCCAACTAATGCATCAGTTAAGGGTGGGGATGTGAAGGGTTTAGGGAAACGCAGAGGAACGCAGAGGTTAGCGCAGAGGTTCGCAGAGGGGGATGACGGTTGGGTGGCGATGTCTGAGGAGGATTTGTTGTCTTTGGAGGGGGAACAATTGGAGTTGATTTTGGTGACGGCTGAGGGAGAAGTGATGCGATTTGCTGTGCCGGGGGCGACGCGAGAGAAGGTTTTGAATATGAGTCAACAATTGCGTCGCGCTGTGACGGATGTGCGGATTCCTCGTCCTTATCTTCCGGTGGCGCAACAGCTTTATCAGTGGTTAATTGCGCCCCTGGAAGCGGAGTTGGCGAGTCGAGAGATTAATAATTTGGCGTTTGTTGTGGATGTGGGGTTGCGTTCGTTACCGATGGCGGTTTTGCATGATGGGGATGGGTTTCTTTTGGAACGCTATAGTATCGGGTTGATGCCTAGTTTATCGCTGACAGATACGCGCTATGTGGATGTGAGAAATCTGGAGGTGTTGGCGATGGGGGCGTCTGAATTTACTGACCAAAATCCTTTACCGGCTGTCCCGATTGAGTTAGCGACGATTGCTGATAAATTATGGCAGGGTGAATCCTTTCTTAATTATACGTTTACTCCCCAACGGTTGAAAACGGTTCGCAATCGAACTCCGTTTGGTATCCTCCACTTAGCCACCCATGGTGAGTTTAAGTCGGGGAAACCAGAAAACTCGTATATCCAGTTTTGGGATACTAAGCTATCCCTTGACAAAATTCGAGAATTGGGGTTAAGTAATCCACCGGTGGAACTGATGGTATTAAGCGCCTGTCGCACGGCGTTAGGGGATGAAGAGGCGGAGTTAGGATTTACGGGATTAGCGGTACAAGCAGGAGTAAAATCAGCCTTGGGAAGTCTTTGGTATGTCAGCGATGAAGGAACATTGGGATTAATGACTACATTTTATTCCCAGTTAAAGCAAGTTCCGATTAAAGCTGAAGCCCTGCGACAAGCACAGTTAGCGATGATTCGGGGTGAGGTGCGATTAGAAGATGGTCAATTGGTTACTCCGAATGGTACGATTCTTTTACCGCCCCAGTTAACTGAATTACCCGATAGAGAATTGACTCATCCTTATTATTGGAGTGCATTTACTTTAGTGGGGAGTCCGTGGTAAAAAGTACAATTGACTTATTACTTCTTCAATGCTTGCGAAATCGCCCCTTCTAATTCTCGCTTACTCAACTCAGTGATAATAAACACTTCTTGAACCGTTTTGCCAGAGCGAGCAATAATTTTATGTCCACCGCGAATGGGTACAGACACTTTTAACTCTAAGCGGGGACGATGACTCCTGGCTCGTCCAATGACAGCCGGTGTAATCGTTTGAATCCCAGTATAGCTGGTGAGGCGTTCTAGAACCGGAATCAACCCTGGTAAGTGAGTTGAGTGATTCCAAACCAATCTGCCGCCATTGGACTTACCCATGATAAATTGCTGTACATCTAAATTGCATATCGATTAATTTTGTAATTTTGAGCAGCATGATTACCACCCCACCCCAACTTCCAGACGTGCCATGGCACGTCTCTACACAATTATGCCGCCTCCAGGGGAGCCATAGTTAATCCAGCCCGACTTAGCTGTTGGTGATAGAGTTCGGCTTGTTCCTGAGGACCAACCCAAACAATGGCTTGACCTTCAAAGTGAACCTGATTGGTCAGTTTCCAAGCATGATCACTGTTCATTCCCGGAATATACTTTACCAAGCAGTCATGGACGTGCTGAAAGGTATTGAAATCATCATCGAGAACAATCACCTTATAGTTCGGATAAAGCTTGCGGGTAACTTGACTCGATTTTTCAGGAGCTTGAGTTGGTGCAGCAGATGTCGCTGAACGAGCTGCTGAAATTATCACAGTCATAGGGCTTTTAACAAAGTTCTGCTAAAAAAATTCAAAAACTTATCTTCCTAGTTTACCGCAGTTTGGTAGCCGTTACTCATATTCATCATGGACGTCCACCAGAGAACCCCATCAACCAGATAAAATCCGCTGATTAGTAAAAACAGGCAATTCGATGTTCCCTGTTCCCTTTACCTCACCCCTGAATTAGGCAAAGCATCCATCCCATTAGGAGTTTGTAGCTTTTGTATGACAAACTCTTGATTGACCAAAGCTTGAGGATGAGCTGGATTCAATTCTAATGCGGTTTGCAAGGCTTCCCAGGCTTGGGGATATTGCTCTAAAAACCGCAATGCAATGCCTTTCCCTGCCCAAAAATCAGCATTCTCTGCATTGATTGCGATCGCGCGATTGTAAGTATTCACTGCCTCAGGGTAGCGATTTAATGCCATTAGTACCAGCGCCTTATTATACCATGCCGCCGCCGAATCCGGATTAATCCCAATCGCTCGCTCCGCTGCTGTGTTCGCCTCTTGATAACGTTGCATACGCCAATATAAGGCACTCAGATTCACCCAAATCTCTGCCAGAGTTAAGGTATCCCCCACATTCGCATCCCCTAAGAGCGCCTGTTGATAAGCAGCTATGGCTTGATCATACTGTCCCAATGTGGTCAGAATTCTGGCATAGTTAAACCAAGCCTTCGAGGAATTGGGGTTAATATTAATCGCCTGTTCTGTCGCCCCTAGCGCCTCTTCAAACCGCCCCATAAACCACAGTGTCGCCCCCCGACTACTCCAGGGATCAGCATAGTCTGGATTGAGTGCTACCGCCCGATTAGCCGATGCTAAAGCCTCTTCAAATCGCCCCAAACCTGTCAGCGCATCCGCCCGATGACTCCAAGCATACGCCGCACCTTCTTTTCCCCAACGCCCATCTCCCTCTTGAATGGCTTGATCGCAAGGGGCTAGGGCGTCTTCATATTGACTCAGTTGATTCAGCGTGGCACATTGATTGGCTAAGGCTAAAGCATAATTGGGACTAATTTTTAGCGCCCATTCCTGAGAGGTTAATGCTTCTCCCGGTTTACCAATACTTAATAAAACTTTACCTTGTTCCGTCCAAGCGGTTTCATCCTTGGGATTAATCGCCAGAGCTTGATCATAAGAGTCGAGGGCGGCGTCATACCGTCCCAACTGAGCCAAAATTTTACCGCGATTTGTCCACGCGATCGCAGGATTTTGATTTCCCCAATCCCCATCCACCTGTAATGCGCGTTCACAGGAAGTAAGGGCGTCATAAGTCCGATCCAATTGGGACAATAACAGACACCGTTGCGCCCAAGCCAGGGAATAATTCGGATTACTTTGAACCGCTAAATCAAAGGAAAATAGCGCATTTTCCCGTCTCCCTTGTCCCCAATTGGCTAATCCTTGATGATACAACGCATAAGCCCGCGTCACTTCATTCCAGTTTTCATCAATTTGCAAAGCTGTTTCACAATCAGTCATCGCGGCTTCATAGTTTGCCAATTGAATGTGCGCCGCGCAGCGCTTTGCCCAGGCTTGAGAATGTCTCGGTTCAAGGCGAATAACCTGTCCATAAGAGGCGGCGGCTTCGGCATAATTATCTAATGCCCGTTGAATATCACCTCGATCAATCCAGGCTTGAGGTTCATTGGGATTCAACGCGATGGCTTGATCACAGGCTTCTAGGGCTTGTTCATAATTTTTAGCATCTTTTTGGGAAGTACAGAGGCTAGCCCAGTAACTAAAATCCTGTAATTGTAATCCCTCTTCACCTTGGGCGTTTAGACTCTGGGGGGAAGAAATACTCACCCAGAAACAGGTACTTAGAAAAATAGAAATAATTTTGTTATTTGTCATTCGTCATTTGTCGTTTGTTAATTGGTGACTCGTGACTGGGGATTGGCGATTGGGGGTTGGGGATTGGCGATTGGCGGTTGGGGATTGGCGATTGGGGATTGGCGATTGGGGGTTGGCGATTGGGGATTGGCGATTGGCGATTGGGGATTGGGGGTTGGGGATTGGCGATTGGCGATTGGGGATTGGCGATTGGGGATTGGGGGTTGGGGATTGGGGATTGGGGATTGGGGATTGGGGATTGGCGATTGGGGGTTGGGGATTGGGGATTGGGGGTTGGGGATTGGGGATTGGGGGTTGGGGATTGGGGATTGGGGGTTGGGGGTTGGGCGAAGCATTCGCGTTTGGATTTGAGTAGAAACCCGATAGATCGGGGCGCGAATGCTTCGCCCCTACATTCTTATGGATATATTCTGTAAACTCCTGGGGTACTAATGTTGGTGGACCGGCTAAATGAACTTCAGCACCACTCGCCGTCAGACTCCAAATATTAGAACGGGCAACCCGTGAATGTATGATATCCCCGACAATAGCAATTTTTTTGTCTGCCAAGAGTTTCAAGCGAGGATACTCAAAATCCAATAGGGATGTAATTGTAAATAAATCCAGCAACGCCTGGGAGGGATGTTCATGCTGACCATCTCCCGCATTCAGGATACCGACATTCGTATCCAGGCGATCCATTTCAGTCGCGATCGCGTGAGGAACTCCAGCTTCTCGATGGCGAATTACCATCATATCCGCTCCCATGGCTAAATAGGTTTTTGCGGTATCGAGAATGGTTTCTCCCTTGGTCAAAGAAGAGGTTCCCGGTGCAAAATTCAGTGTATCCGCACTCAACCGTTTTGCTGCAAGTTCAAAACTACTGCGGGTGCGGGTTGAGGGTTCAAAAAACATATTTGCCACCACCTGACCTTGCAAAGCCGGGACTTTTTTCGTGCGCCGGGAGAGAATTTCCCGACAGCTAGCGGCTGTTTGTAATAGGGTGTCGTATTCAGCCGACGTAAAATCTTCCAGGGAAAGGACATGGCGGCGAGTCCAAGTGGCAGTAGCCATAAGAATAAGAACGCGAAATGGATAGAGAAGGGCTAACCGTTACTATAGTCTCCATTCCCCTCTCACGACAAATAAATTTGAAAACTAAACCTTTCTTTTGAGGGACGTTAGCCAGCTGGATTATTTCTAATAATGCTATAAGAAAAGAAAATTCTAAATTTAGATGAACCCAGCCGTCGTCGTTTCGCCATCCCCAACTACCTTCTGTCGCAGGTAAACCGGGAATTGATCAGGGTATTGAGTCAGTCTTGTCTACGGTTAAGGTTCATCGCCGTGATAAACAAACAGTGAGGTGTTCTCATGGAAACACTAGCCTATACCCATTTCTCGATCGCCCAAGCCGATAACAGGACGTCCCACTCCCAGTCGAGTGCTGATGGGTTTTTCTGGGAGTCAGAGTTTGATTGGAAACTACCGAATTTAGCCTGGATTCAGGGATTAGCGTTGGCGATCGCACTGTCTTCATTAAGCTTAAGCAGTAGCGCTTGGGCGGCTGTGGTTGATACTAATAGTAATCCCCTAAATGTGCGATCGGGTCCCGGTTTAGGGTATCGCGTAGTTAGCACTCTCGCTGATGGAACCACAATTAATCTCAGTGGTCGTAATGCCGATGGCTGGTCTCAACTGAGCAATGGCAACTGGGTCGCCTCTCGCTGGATAACAGGTGAGAATGGCGGTAGTGCTGTTCCATCCTCCGGTGTCTTGCGTCCCGGTAGTACGGGGGGAGCCGTAACTAATCTGCAAAATCGGTTGCAAGAGCTTGGGGTCTATAATGGACCGGTCACCGGCTATTATGGTCGCCTCACTGAAGCCGCTGTGAGAACGGCTCAGGCGTCCCGGGGATTGACACCGGATGGGATTGCTGGACCGACGACGTTAACCGCCTTATATGGTGAGGATGGGGGAGGTGGGACTCCCGTGACGAATACAGCCGTTGTCAATACCAATAACAGTCCCCTAAATGTGCGATCGGGTCCTGGTTTGGGGTATCGTGTGGTGGGTACAGTAGCCGATAACCGAACCGTTAGCCTCAGTGGTCGTAGGGTTAATGGCTGGTCTCAACTGAGCAATGGCAACTGGGTAGCCTCTCGCTGGATAGCAGGTGAAGGTGGCGGTGGAGATCCAGGGACAGATACAGCCGTGGTGACGACGAATGGGAGTCCTCTGAATGTGCGATCGGGTCCGGGTTTAGGGTATCGGGTTGTTGATACCGTAGCCGATGGCGCCGCGATCGCAACCACGGATCAGACTGCCGGTAACTGGATACGGCTGGCTAACGGTGGCTGGGTCTTTTCGGGATGGGTGGCGACCTAAGTTTGGGTTTGGTAACCAAACAGTCGTCAAATGGGGGTCATTCGCCATTCGTTTTCTTTGTTAAAATCCAATCAGTTGCTGGGTTGGATTGCCATGGTTAATCCTGTTTCTCTATTGCTTAAGTTGTACCGATCGCGTCTGATATTCGTTCTTTTAGCCTTCCTTGTCGCTAGTGGCGTTCCATCTCAAGCGCAATCTGAACCAGATAATCCATCCCCTGCATCCGAGGTGCGATCGCCAACGGATGCGGTTACCCAGCAATTAATTGGCGAATGGCAAGCTACTGATCCGGAATCGGGGGAATCCATCCAGTTAATATTTGCCCCCGATAACCAATTATTTTTTATCTTACCGGCTCAAGATGGGTCAGCTGTGGCAATCCAGGTGGGTTACCAAATTCAGACGGCGACTCAACCGATGCACCTGGATATGGCACTTACACCCGATGAAATCGCCTTGACCATTTTTGAGTTAACCCCAGAGGGGAAGCTACGTTTAGAATTTAAAGATGTTACGCCGGGACAACCTCGACCCACGGCGTTTAGTGATACGGCGTTACTCTTGGCAAAAACATCGGATAACACCACAGTATCCGAAGATATTTCTGTAATTGAGTTGGAAACCACCGCCAACCAATCCAGCCAAGGGATTCCGATGCAGTACATCAGTCTCTTAAATCGCGCTCAGCAAGTGTATTATCTAGAAAATCGTCAATTTGCCAATACCCTTGAACAGCTAGAAATCGCCACAAACCTAGAAACCGCCTTGTATACCTACGAAATTGTACCATCAGGCGATCGCGCTCAGGGTGTAGCGATTACAGCACGTCCCAAAGATGAGGGACTTCCTAGTTATATTGGCGCGGTATTTGTCACCACCGTTAATGGGTTTGAAACAACCGTCTCTGGAATTTGTCAGAGTGATCAACCTGCAACCTCACCGCCGCCAATGCCCATTCCACCTTCAGCCGATTCTAAAGAGATTCAATGTCCTGCTGGATCTCGTCTTTTACCGTAAGTAGGGGCTGCTGCACAAGTCCAAAACCCTTAGCTATCAATGCTTTGAGTAGTATTGATATTGGCTCCTCTTCAAGGAGGGAGGGTAAAACCCTTTCATACCCTTGCACCGCTATCAGGAAAAATGTACCATTGCTCCCCCTGCTCCCAGACGTGCCATGGCACATCTCTACACTGCTTCCAGACGTGCCATGGCACATCTCTACACTGCTTCCTACCCCTGTTATAAACCAGTCCGCGCAGGCGGACTTTGTTTGTGTAGCAGCGATTTCAATCGCCTTGCATGGGGTAATAAAGGCGGATTTAGTATGATAGGCTATCACCTTTAAGCAATCCTCTCAGTGTTTCCCCATCTACCCTATGGTTACCGTTGCTGGCTGTCGGATTCTGGATCAAATCTATGAAAGTCGTAACTCTTTAGTCTATCGGGGTATCCGAGAATTGGATCAGCAGTCAGTGATCCTCAAAGTTCTCAAACAAGATTATCCTACACCCACAGAAATTAACCGCTATCAACAAGAATATCAAATTACGCGCTCTCTCAATTTTGGTGGTGTGGTTCAAGCCTATAGCTTAGAACCCTATCAAACCACCTTGGTGATTATCTTTGAAGATTTTGGTGGTTCCTCGTTAAAATTCTTACTCCAGGAACGGGGATTTACGCTCAAAGAATTCTTGAGTATCGCCATTCGCAACACCGAAAGCTTAGGTAGAATTCATGCTGCCCATATTATTCATAAAGATATCAATCCTGCCAATATTGTTTTCAATCCTGAAACCGGACAACTGAAAATCATTGATTTTGGCATTGCCACAGTTTTATCCCAAGAAAACCCAATTCTGAAAAATCCCTCCGTCTTAGAAGGCACATTAGCCTATATGTCACCGGAACAAACGGGGAGAATGAATCGGGCGCTGGATTATCGGACTGATTTTTATTCCTTAGGAATGACGTTCTATGAATTACTCACCCATCGCCTTCCCTTTGAAACCGATGATCCCCTAGAATTAGTTCATGCTCATTTGGCAAAAGAACCCATTCCGCCTCACCAGATTAATCCAGAGATTTCGCCCGCCCTCTCTGCTATTGTAATGAAATTATTGGCAAAAAATGCTGAAGATCGGTATCAAAGTGCTTGGGGACTGAAATCCGATTTAACGGTTTGCCTGATGCAATTACAGATGAAGGGAACAATCGAACTATTTCCCCTAGGGCGCCAGGATATTTCTGAGCAGTTTCAAATCCCCCAAAAACTGTATGGTCGAGAACGGGAAATTGAAATTCTATTGGACACCTTTATTCGGGTTACTGGACGTAGTTTATTAGAAGACCCAACGCCAAACTCAATCAGGGCGGGTTTTGAAGAAAACTTATCGTCAACGGCGACACAAAATTCCCTAAACCCGCCCCTACAGACTCGAAACTCCCCCAAGGAGATGATGGTTATATCGGGATATTCCGGTATAGGGAAGTCAGCGCTAGTCCAGGAATTATATAAACCCATTACTCAACGTCGGGGCTATTTTATTCGCGGCAAGTTTGACCAATATCAACGGGATATTCCCTACTCAGCCGTGATTCAGGCGTTTCGAGAATTAATCAAACAGTTGTTAACAGAAACTACCCTGCAACTAACCCAGTGGCGCAACCACCTCTTAGCGGCATTGGGGGGGAATGCTCAAATTATTATTGATGTCATTCCTGAAGTTAAACTGATTGTTGGCAAACCTGTTCCAGTTCCCAAGTTACCTCCCACAGAATCACAAAATCGTTTTAAGTTCGTTCTGCACAAATTTATCCAAGTTTTTACCAAACCTGAACATCCATTAGTGATTTTTCTGGATGATTTGCAGTGGGCGGATAGTGCTTCGTTGAAACTGATCGAATCGTTGATGAACTCCTCAGATCAGGGTGAGGATGAGTTTCATATCGGCGGGATGTTTCTGATTGGTGCTTATCGGGATAATGAAGTGACAGTTTCCCATCCCTTACGATTCACATTCGAGACAATTCGCGCCAGCGGAACCATTATTCATGAGATGGTTTTAGCGCCCTTGGAATTAATCAGCATTATCCAATTAGTTGCAGAAACGCTCAAATGTTCCCATGATAATGCCTACCATTTGGCTGAATTAATCCAGATTAAAACTGGAGGTAATCCGTTTTTTATTAATGAGTTTATCAAATATTTGTATCAAGAAAAGCTGCTCACGTTTAATTCTCAACAGGGAGAGTGGAACTGGGATTTAGCCCAGATTCAAGCCCAAAACTTTACCGATAATGTTGTTGCTATTTTGGCAGATAAGATCAAAACATTACCGCCCCAGATGCAACGGGTTTTACAGTTTGCCGCTTGTTTAGGAAATTCTTTTGAACTGAAACCCTTAGCCCTAGTTTTAGGCGAATCTATGTCCGAAACAGCGGTGCAATTATGGCACGCGATCGCGGCAGGGTTAATTGTTCCTTTGGGGGAAGACTATAAGTTAATCAGTCAGGGGGATATGACTCAAACTTTATTGGGTCAACATCAAAGAAGCGCCTTGAATTCCCTCTTCTCTAAAACACACAGAGACATTCAAACCTTAACCATTCAATACCAATTTGTCCACGACCGAATTCAACAAGCCGCTTATTCTCTGATTCCTGAGGAAGAATGCCAAGCAATTCATCGGACTGTCGGTCAATTATTACTGAAAAATACGCCAGCCGACCAGGTATCAGACTCTCTGTTTGATATTGTTAACCATCTGAATATCAGTATTGAGTTAATCGAATCCCCTGAAGAACGCCATGAATTAGCTCAATTGAATCTTTGGGCAGGTCAGAAAGCGAAAGCCGCAACTGCTTACGAACCTGCGAGAAAATACTTAACCATCGGTCGCGAACTGCTGCCGTCAGAGAGTTGGCAGGTGCAGTATGACTTGACCCTCAACTTGTTTCTGGAAGCCATCGAAGTCGCCTATTTATTGACCGATGTTGAAGCTGCCCAAATTTTAACCAATGATGTGCTAAATCGGGCGCAAACTCTGATGGATAAAGTCAAGGTTTATCAACTACAAATTTTATTTGATAGTTCTCAAAATAAAATGCTGTCCGCCATCCAAACCGCACAGCAGGTGTTAAACCTATTAGACATCCCGCTAACTGAAACACCTCCGGTTTATCAAAGGGTTGAGGCGTTAGTGGATTTGCCGGAAATGACTGAACCTACTCAATTAGCGGCGTTGCGAATTTTAATGTCTGTGATGGCACCCGCTTATATTGCCAAACCCTCCCTATTACCGTCGCTGATTTTAACCATGGTCAATCTCTGTATTCGCCATGGAAATTCCTCCCTCGCCGCTTACGCTTATAGCGTTTATAGTTTGCTATTATGTGGTCAACAAGAAACAATTGATCAAGGCTATCGCTTTGGTCAGTTAGCATTGAAATTATTAGACCGTTTTCCTGCCAAAGACGTACAAGCCAAAGTCTATCAGCAATTTAATGCTTTTGTCCGACCTTGGAAAGAGCCAGCTATAAACACATTAAATTCATTACTCGATACGATACAAACGGCAATTGAAAATGGTGATATTGAATATGCTTGTCATTGTACAGTAAACTACTGTACTTATTCATTTTTCGTCGGACTGCCCTTAACTGAGGTTGAATCCAAACAAGCTCAACATCTGGAACTGAATCGGCAGTTTAAACAAGATTATCAGATTGGGTATATCACAATTTGGCGGAATTTATCTTTATGCTTAATCAAGGCTGACCATTATCCGACATTAGACTGGACGGTTTTTGATCGCCTCCTTCCTGATTTATTAGCAGCAAAGAATCAGATTTCAATTTTGTCTGTTTATTGGGCGAAGTTATTCCTGGCTTACTTATTTGGTGATGAACAAGAAGCGGAAAGGCTGGTTTGGTTGGCTGATGAGTATAAGGGAAGTGTGAATGGCTTATTAAATAGTGTTTTAACCAACTTTTATTCCTCTTTAGTCCTGTTATCTCTGTGCCATTTAGCCAGTTCCAGTAAACGCAAACGCTATCTCAACAAAATAGCCAGACAACAAAAAATAATGCAAACCTGGGCAGACTATGCCCCTTTTAACTTTCAGCATAAATATGACCTAGTGGAGGCGGAACGGGCGGGATTACGGGGCAAAATATTGCCAGCAATGGAGTATTATGATCGTGCCATTCAAGGTGCTAAAAAACAGGGTTATCTTGAAGACGAAGCCCTAGCTTATGAACGAGCCAGCAATTTCTATCAGCGATTAGGTCGGGAAGAAATTGCCCAAACCTATTTACAAAAAGCTCATTACGTTTATACCCGATGGGGGGCAATGGCGAAGGTCAAACAGTTAGAAGCTACCTATTCCCAATGGCTTTTGACTCGTGTAAATAATAATGAGTCTGGGGGGCTATTACAAAAAAGTTCAACCCTGACCACAACCACCCAAAATGGCAAAAATTCGTCAGAGTATCTTGACTTAAACAGCGTTATGAAAGCGGCGCAAGCGATTTCTGGTGAGATTGTATTGGATAAATTACTGGCGGCGTTGATGAAGATTTTGATTGAAAATGCGGGGGCGCAAAAAGGATTTCTGATTTTAGAGACGAAAGGAAAACTAAGAATTGAAGCCGAGGGACAGGTGAATACGCTGACCCAATCCTGTACAGAGTGCAATCAAATTCAGGTCTTTCCATCGACTGACCTAGAAGAGACGCAAGTGGTATCCGTCGCCATCATTAACTATGTGGCACGAACTCAGGAGATTGTGGTGTTAAATGATGCCCTAAATGAGGGACAATTTAGGCAAGATTCCTATATTCAAACCTATCAGCCGAAGTCAATTCTCTGTGCGCCGTTGATTAATCAAGGAAAATTGAGCGGAATTGTCTATTTAGAAAATAATTTGACAACGGGAGCATTTACGGCTAGACGATTGGAACTTTTGCGTCTCCTATCCGCGCAAGCTGCTACCTCGATTGAAAATGCCCGTTTCTATAGCAGTTTGGCTGAATTGAATCAGGCGTATGAAAGGTTTGTGCCGCGCCAATTTCTCCATTTTTTGAATAAGGACAGTATTGTTGATGTCCAGTTTGGGGATAATGTTCAAAAAGAAATGTCAATTCTGTTTTCTGATATTCGCTCCTTCACCACCCTATCGGAAATGCTGACACCGGAGGACAATTTTAAGTTTATTAATGCTTATTTGTCGCGCATGGAGCCAGCGATTACTGACCATAATGGCTTTATTGATAAATATATCGGGGATGCGATTATGGCACTGTTTAGTGGTGAGGCTGATGACGCAGTTAAGGCGGGAATTGCGATGCTACACCAACTGAGGAGCTATAATCAACATCGACAGAATTCCGGCTATCCTCCTATCCGGATTGGGATTGGGATTAATACGGGAGGGTTAATGCTAGGAACCATTGGTGGAGTCTCCCGCATGGATAGCACGGTGATTAGTGATGCGGTGAATTTAGCCTCTCGCATTGAAGGGTTAACCAAATATTATCAAGTCCCTTTATTAATTTCTCATCATACTTTTTCCCGTTTATCTAATCCGGGGAATTATGGGATTCGTCTGATTGATAAAGTTCAAGTAAAGGGTAAATCGGAATTAGTCACCGTTTATGAAGTGTTTGATGCCGATTTACCTGAGATTAAAGCGGCTAAATTAGCCACGTTACAAACCTTTACTGAAGCTTGGTCATTTTATAACCTGAAGGCGCTTGCTGAGGCGGAAAAACGCTTTGCTGAGGTTCTCCGGGTGAATCCTCAAGATCAAGTGTCTACAATCTATCTCAACCGTTGTCAACAGCAATAATTCGTCATTTTTCAGGGAACAGGGAACAGGCAACAGGCAACAGTGTAAGGTAGAGTTTTGAGTTAACTCACGACTTCCCCATATTCCTCATCTCCCCCAGCTCACCTTCTCATTGAGTTGAGCCGACACTCTACCGTTGGCACATTGCTGCTGTGGCGCGAATTAAAATATTATACAAATGTTGTAATACAAGTCATACGCTAGTATAACATAATGATGGCTTTGAGCGAGAGAGGCTAAAGGACTGAATTTTTCAGTTCTGTCTAGTACCGCTACCTTGAACGTACAGAGGCGATTAGTCTCTGTACAAAAGTCGAAACTGTTTAGCTGTAAAGCTTTCCGGTGAATGGGATAGGTGGGAAACGTTCACGAGGAAGCCCTAGCTAATGCTTTTCAGACTTTTGGCAAAACCATACTAATTTGATAAAAACGTCTTTTTTGAGTTTTACCCTAAAACTATTCCAATCATTGATCGATTGAATTTATTGGGTGCATCGCTAATTTGGGTTGAACTGAATAAAAAAAGGATTGAATTCTGCTTTAAAAATGTAGAATTTATTTCCTTGATTTTAGCGATCTTCAAGCGACTTTCCCATGTCAATGCGATCTCTCAAGCGCCTGATTGCCAATAGTTTAACCAACGTTCCTCTACGAACGGTATTCGTCGTACCTTTCCTGGTACAAACTTTTGCCCTAGTAGGAGTAGTTGGCTGGTTATCCTCTCGCCACGGACAGCAGGCGGTGAATGATGTAGCGACTCAATTACGAGATGAAATTACGAATCATATTGAGGATAGGTTAGAGACGTATTTAGCCATTCCCCATCAGATTAATCAAAGTAATCAGGATGCGATTCGTCTGGGAAGTTTGACCCTAGAAAATTTACAACCGTGGGAACAGCATTTGTGGCGACAAGTGCAACGATTTGATTTTGTGAGTTATATTGGTGTGGCGAATGAACAGCGAGGATTGATTGCGGCTGGACGACGAAATAGCGATCAACTGGTGATTATCCAAGCCAATCCCGCGACAGAGTTTAACTTCTATACTTATAGCACTCACAGCGAAGGCGATCGCAACACCCTGATCGAAAGTTCCACCAACTACGACCCCCGCCTGCGACCCTGGTATAAAGCCGCCTTGCAAGCCGGTAAACCCACCTGGAGTGACATTTACCCCATTTTTGGCGAAGGCGATCGCACGTTGCTAATCAGCGCCATTCAACCCGTCTACGATAACAATCATCAGCAGGTTCAAGGTGTCTTAAACACAACCCTACGTCTTTCCACCATTAGCGATTTCCTACAAACGCTAAAAATTGGTAAATCGGGACGGCTATTTATTATTGAACGTTCGGGACTATTAGTCGCCACATCCACCCCAGAACCCCCCTTTCAAAATAAACTTGATCAAATTACTCGGTTAAAAGCCACCCAAAGTCGCGATCCATTAATTCAAGCTACCGCCACCTATTTAACTAAAAAATTTGGCGATTTACATAGAATTCAAAAGTCCCAACACCTGGAATTTAAACGTCAGGGACAGCGGCAATTTTTACAGATAATGCCCTTACAAAATAGCCACGGATTGGACTGGTTAATTGTCGTGGTTGTCCCTGAAGCTGACTTCATGCAGCACATTCATAATAATACGCGATCGACAATCCTACTCTGTCTCGTCGCCCTAATCATCGCCACGGGAGTCGGTATTTGCACCGCTCAATGGATTATTCACCCCATCCAGCGCTTAAATCAAGCCGCCAACGCCCTTGCTAATGGTGAATGGGAGCAAAAAATTGAGGTTCATCGGAACACTGAACTGGGCAATCTTAGCGCTGCCTTTAATCAAATGGCTGAACAATTAAAACAATCATTTGCCACTCTCAAAGACCAGAATCATCAGATGAAAATATTAAATGAGGTATTGGCTAAAAGTGAGAGACAGTTGGCTCAAATTTTAGAAACTATACCCGTTGGTATCGTTGTGGTTGATACTAAGGGCAAATTCTACTATACCAACGATAAAGCCCAAGAATTCATGAACAAAGCGTTCAGTTTAGACGCTTTCACCGATAAGTTTTCAAGAATTCATCACTGGTATATTGCCGAGACAGATCAACCTTATCCTACTGAAAACCTACCGATTTTTCGAGCCTTACAGGGAGAACACCACATTGTTCATGATATTGAAATTCACCAAGACGACCGACTTATTCCGATTGAAAGTTGGAGCCAACCCATTGTTGATGAACAGGGTCAAATTATTTATGCCATTGCCGTTCTCAATGATATTACAGAGCGAAAAAAAGCGGAAGCGGAACAGATGCGTTTTACCCAAGAACTAGAATTCAAAGATCATCAGAATGCCGCTTGGCAGCGCCTAGACAAGCTCAAAGATGAGTTTCTGGCAAATACATCCCACCAACTCCGTACTCCTCTCCAGGGCATTATCGGCATTGCTGAATCCCTAATGGATGGTGCTACCGGAAATTTACCCTTACAAACTCAGATTAACTTAGCCACAGTTGTTGCTACTGGGCAGCGCTTATCCAATTTAGTCAATGACATTCTCGATTTTGCCAAACTCAGACACCAAGACATTAAATTGCAGCGACAGCCAGTGGGTGTGCGAGAAATAGCGGAGGTGGTTCTCAGACTCAGTTACCCACTTATTGGTGATAAAGAGTTGCAACTGATTAATGCCATTTCTCATGATTTACCCATCGCCTATGCGGATGAAAATCGCGTACAGCAGATTTTGCAAAACTTAGTGGAAAATGCGATTAAGTTTACTGATAAAGGAACGGTAAAAATTTACGCCCAATTCGTGATAGTAAGGCAGAAGGTAGAGGGCACAGGCGCAGAGGCGCAGAGGGGCAAGGGGGAGGAGTTAACTCAAGACTCCACACTCAACATTCAACATTCACAAAAAAAAATGCTGGCTATTACCGTCGCTGACACAGGGATTGGTATCCCAAAGTCTGAATTAAACAGTATTTTTGAATCCTTTGAACAAGGGGAGGGTTTCCTGGGGCGTCAGTATGGCTGTACAGGGTTAGGGTTAGCCCTGACAAAAAAGCTAGTGGAGTTGCATGGGGGAACCATTGAGGTGCAATCAACCTTAGGAGTCGGTTCTCAGTTTACATTTACGTTGCCCATCTTTGAGGGTCAGATTGAACACTTCATGCCAGATATAGGTGAGGCAATGGCGGCAATGTCTCAGACTGCTTTTAGTGCTAATTCGTCGAGGATTCCATATCCCAGTGTCGGTAATTCTTGTCCCCTCTTGCTAACATTGGATCAGACTTCCCTAACCATGCACCAACACCAAGATCTCCAGTATGACGAACCCTTAATCAATCCCTTCAAAATCTTAATTGTCGATGATGAACCAGTGCATCGTCAGATATTGGCAAACTATTTATCGTTGGAGAATTATCAACTTGCCCAAGCCGCCAATGGTATAGAAGCCTTAGACATCATTAAAAATGGTTTTCAGCCTGACTTGGTTTTACTAGATGCGATGATGCCGCGCATGACTGGGTATGATGTTTGTAAAAAACTGCGTGAATCCTATCCAGCTACTGAACTGCCTGTGTTGATGTTGACGGCGAACGAGAAAGTGAATGACTTAGTGGCAGGATTTAGTGTGGGCGTGAATGATTATTTAACAAAACCAATTGCCAAAAATAAACTTTTGGTTAGAATTAAAACTCATTTACGCTTATCAATAATTGCTAAAGAAAATGCCAAACTTTACTCAGTCGTGCGTGAAAGTGAGCGGAGGTTGACGCAATTTTTAGACGCCGTACCTGTGGGGATTTTTATCCTTGATGCCAAGGGCAAACCCTACTATGCTAATGAAGCGGCTAAGCAGATTTTAGGTCAAGGAATTGTCGAATCTGTCACTATTGAAGAATTAGCCGAGGTTTACCAAACCTATCGTGCGGGAACGGATCAACTCTACCCCACTAACCAAATGCCCTTCATGCTGGCATTACAGGGTAAACCTGCCACAATTAATGATATGGAAATTCACCGAGGGGATCAGATTATCCCGATTGAGCTTTGGGGAACTCCGATTTATGAGGAACAGGGGGAGGTTGCTTATGCGATTGTCGCCTTTCAAGATATCCGCGATCGCAAAAAAGCGGAAGCGGAACGGGAAGCTTTTACTCGTGAGCTATTTCAACTCAATCAAGCCTACGAACGCTTTGTTCCTGGTCAATTTCTCCAGTTTTTGCAGAAAAAAAGTATTGTGGATGTACAACTAGGAGATCATGTCCAACGGGAAATGTCTGTTCTTTTTGCCGATATTCGTAACTTTACGGCTCTATCAGAGCAGATGAATCCTCGGGAAAATTTTAATTTTATTAATGCATTTTTGAGTCGCATGGAACCTGCTATTCGGGAAAATAATGGCTTTGTCGATAAATATATTGGTGATGAAATTATGGCACTGTTCAGTGGCAATGCTGATGAAGCACTGCAAGCGGGAATTGCTATGTTTGAGCGGTTGGCTTTATATAATCAACATCGGGCTAATTGTAACTATACATCCATTGAGATTGGTATAGGAATTAATACTGGGGAATTGATGCTGGGAACCGTGGGGGGATTTTCCCGCATGGATAGCACGGTGATTAGTGATGCGGTGAATTTAGCAGCCCGCCTGGAAGAATTAACCAAAATCTATCAAGTTCGACTGTTAATCTCGCACCATACGTTCTTGAAGTTGTCGGATTCCGAGGACTATGGGATGCGCCTCATTGATAAGGTGAATGTGAAAGGGAAAGCGCAAAAAGTGACCGTCTATGAAGTCTTTGAGGCTGATCCGCCCCAGATGCGAAGGGCGAAGCGGACGACGAAAACGGGGTTCGAGCAAGGGCTAATGTTGTATTATCGCGATCGCCTCTCAGAAGCGGCTCAACATTTTAGCGAATGTTTGCAGGTTATTCCAGAGGATAAAGTGGCGCAACATTACCTCAAACGCTGTCAGCATCGGATGCGATAATGTTATTTGTCATTTGTCATTTGTCCTTTGTCCTTTGTTATTTGATATCACCTGAATGAGCAATATCTCTAACCACTTGCAAAAAGTTTGGCTGGGTTGGATGGGAATGGCTGAGTCGCCACGCGATCGCTAACATAATCATCGCCGCCGAGATTAACCCGTTTATTTCCTAAATGGCTGCATTCCACTAAATAATATCATTCAATTCAGGGTTTGTTTATTTTTTAAGTGAGTTGACAGATAGAACGTAAAAATTGTAATATAATCGCGATAACAAACAAGGAAGTTGAACAAAGAATGGACTTATCTAATAACAATACGGCAAAAAACCTCGAAGCTGCCTTTGGTGGAGAATCAATGGCTAATCGCAAGTATTTATTTTTTGCCGAAGTAACGAAAAAGCTAGGGATGCAAGAGCTTGCCAAACTCTTTAAAGAAACGGCTAATCAAGAAACTGAACACGCTTTTGCTCATTTTCGCTTGCTACATCCAGAACTCACCGTAGATGATTTCGCCTCTTTGACCGAAAATTGGGGATACAAGCCCCGTCCTTATCGGGCGGCTTTTTATTTGATAAATCGTCCTGTTATTTTGTCAAACAGTTGTATAATGGTGTTAGGAGGTGATGCAATTGTTTAATTTAACCTACGAGTTCAAAC
>NZ_JAVJZI010000182.1:0-9700 GCF_040223135.1 Coleofasciculus sp. G3-WIS-01 | reverse complement strand
GGATAGATCAAGAATACGCTGACAAATACCGCGATAGGTCCACTAAAGGCAATGGCGTTGTAGGGTCGAATTCCGACCACGCGGGAAATTTCAAATTGCCGCAGCATAAAGCCAATTAAGCCAAAGGCACCATGCAGGGCGGTAAATGACCAAAGCCCACCGATTTGACACCAACGGGTGAAGTCGCCTTGGGCTTCGGGTCCCCACAATAGCAGTAAGGAATGACCAAAGGTATCGGCGGGGGTGGAAACCGCAACGGTGAGGAAGTTACAGCCTTCCAAGTAGGAAGAAGCTAAACCGTGGGTATACCAAGATGTGACAAAGGTTGTACCGGTTAGCCAAGCCCCAACAGCCAAGTAGGCGCAGGGGAGCAGGAGTAGACCTGACCAACCGATGAATACAAAGCGATCGCGCTTTAGCCAGTCATCGAGTGCGTCAAACCATCCTCTTTGGCTGGGAGCGCGTCCGACAGCTATGGTCATCGTTTCAAATCCTCTTACATTAAGGGTTTACAAGGATTTTTCCCTTGACAGTTCCACAGCGATAGACTGGGAATTTTTGACACTCTCCCAACTTCAAGAAAGGAGATTCTATGGAAATTTCGTTCCATATATCCCGATCAACGGGTTCCCAGGCACACGACTCAAAGCCTTATGGGGCATCGTGTTATCTCCTAACCCCTGTTAATTCAGGGTTGGGCGTTTCAAACCTTCGCGGCTTGGGTTTCGCCGAGTCCCGGCGTACCTTAACTGTGAGAAAGTCAGTCGGCATGACTAACTTTGCCTGAATACAGGGTGTGCCAAGCACCCTAGCTTTACCAGCTCACCATTGAACTGGCGTGGACTTAATTTTTCTTAAACTATCATATTTTTACACGATTCATCTATTTTCGCTAGGGATAATCGGGGATTCAATGTTTCCATACCACAATAGTAGCGGGACAAAAATTTACAAATTGATACATCTGACTCAGAATTGCCACCGCTCAGCACAGGAGTCACTAAAAATGGCATAGTAATAGGCGAAGCGTATTTACGCCCATTCTGAAAGTGAAGCAACAGGATAATGTTTTCACCAACCTTGCCCTAAAAGAATTGTAAAGCTGTCTTATAAAGACAGGGTTTCAGACCTAAAGGAGTTTCTATGACAGTCACCCCAACCCAACAACAGAACCTTGTACTGCGTCAATCTGTTTTAGGTTCTCGGCGGTTGAGCAACTACTGGTGGGCGGTGGTTGCCTCGCTTGGCGGTACAGGATTTCTTTTAGCCGGACTTTCCAGTTATTTTCAGCTCGATCTCCTGCCCGTAGGTGATACCAGAGGTTTACAGTTTATCCCTCAAGGGATTGCCATGGGATTCTATGGTATTGCCGGTTTGCTCTTGGGACTCTACCTATGGCTAGTGATTTTGTGGGATGTTGGCGGCGGATACAATGAGTTCAACAAGGACACCGGGATGGTTAAAGTTTTTCGCTGGGGCTTTCCCGGCAAAAACCGCCAGGTAGAGTTTAGCTGCCGTCTTGAGGATGTGCAATCAATCAAAGTTGAGATCACAGAAGGGCTTAATCCCAGCCGCACTCTCTACCTGCGCGTAAAAGATCGCCGGGATGTTCCACTCACTCGTGTGGGACAGCCTTTGCCCCTATCGGAACTGGAAAACCAAGGTGCAGAACTCGCTCGTTTCCTCGCTGTCCCCTTAGAAGGACTGTAAGCTTTATCTATCAAAGATATATGAGTTAGCTTGAGACATCAGAAGCTGACTTTCGGCGGCAAGGGAAGCGTCTGATGCGTCAAAATGATTAAGTAGCGCAAGCTACAAGAAGGTAGGGTTAATAAATATGGTTATCCAAAACTTTGACATTTTGAACTTAAGTAGGAACGGAGACCATAAACTCCCGCCGAGCCTAAAAGCTCCAAGTTGTGTGCCGCATTGTGGTCAGCATGAGATTGGTAGCCACAATGAACACACTTAAACGAGTCACCTTTTCGGTTTCGTCTATCCCATCTGTTGCAGCTTGAACAGAACTGCGAAGTCTTAAAGGGGTCTTTCACCACTAGCTGAATCCCCTCCTCTTCGCACTTTCTCTCCAAAAACTGCACCAAAGTTCTATATAGCCAATGAGACAGCCGCCTGTTAAACAGGCGAGAGAACGTCCCTCGTTTTCCCTGTTTAACCTTTTTTAAGTCCTCAATACTGAGAACTTTTATTGAAGACCAATCAACTTGCTTCAGGGCATGACCCAACCGAGATTTTATTTCGGCGTGGGTATGCTTCTGACGCTTTTTAAACCCCTGAATTCGTTGATAAATATCTTCTCCAACTACCTGGGAGTCACTGAATACGACGCCGTTTTTGTAGTTGGAATCCATCCCCACTACCTGACCTGATGTTTTCAAGGGAGGTCTAACTTTCTCAAAGATAAAATCAATCCACAATCGCCCTTTCTTCAACCCCAGGCGGATCGTTTTAGAGAGTTGCCATCCCTGAGCTAACCGTTGATTGATGACTGAGGTGGACTTGAGCGGGATAACTAACTTGGGCGCTCCCGATCCGATCAGTTTGACACACCAATCAAAGCCCTTTTTTTTAAAGGGAGAGATGGTGAGGAAGTGGTAAAATAAGGTAACTGTGTGCCGTTTAAGTTGAGGTTTCCGTTTTCTCTCTTTTTTGTATCCAGAAGAAACACACTCACTTGCTTGTTTGGCAAGGGCTTGCCCCAAACGGGTGGTGATGCCAAACTTTTTCTTGGCTCGGTGAACGGTTGGCAGGTCAGCCAGTTTCCCCGAAAAATCTTGACGTTGCCAAAACAAGTCAACAAAATACTGCATAACATCGTGGCATTGAGCCAAAAATTCGCGCACAATTATAAACTTACCCACATTCAAATCATTCAGGTAAACCCTAGCTGTGCGTTTCATCAAATTTTTGTTTCTTTTCGATGCCACCATTGAGTTGTCATGTATGGGTAGTGGTCTTTGTACACCTGATGGAGAGATTGTGCCAGGGTTCACCCTCCCCCCCAAGAGCCCAGGCGGTTATTTTATGTCGTTTTGGATTGCGACTAAATAAAATAATAGCAAACAAAGTCAAACTATTGGAGAATTATTTACAATGCAAGTAATCGTCCGGCGCTGGTTCCTCGTTGTGGTAATGATTATTGCCGTAAGTCTTGGAGCTTGTAGTACGTCAAATGGGGCATCCCAAAACAGGACGGATTCCTCAACAGCAGCAACAAATGGGACGGCGGTAGCTCAGGTCACTAATCCTCAAATTAACAACTTACCCAAATTAGAGGGAAAAGCGACCGTCGTTTTAACCGTTAAAGATTCTCCGATTACCATTGAGGTTGATGGCACAAATGCCCCGATTACAGCAGGGAATTTTGTCGATTTGGTAGATCGGGGTTTTTATGATGGCTTAGTGTTTCATCGAGTGGTGCGTGAACCTCAACCCTTTGTGGTTCAGGGAGGTGATCCCCAAGGGAAAGACCCCAATGTTCCGGTAGAGCGTCTGGGAACCGGGAATTTTATCGACCCGAAAACTGAGCAGCCTCGTTACATTCCTTTAGAAATCAAGCCAAAGGATGCTCAAGATCCCATCTATAGCAAAACCTTTGAGCAAGCAGGCATGATTTCTGTTGATCCGCAGTTACGTCATACTCGTGGTGCTGTGGCGATGGCACGTTCATCGATGCCAGACTCAGCGTCGTCCCAGTTTTATATCGCGCTGGCGGATCTGCCTTTTTTGGATGGAAATTATGCGGTGTTCGGCTATGTTAAAAATGGCATGGATGTTGTAGAGACCATCCAAGTTGGCGATCGCATCGAGTCAGCCGAAGTCACCCAAGGGCTGGAAAACCTGAAACGACCTGAGTCTGAGACAAAAGAATCTCCTTAGTACACCGGGCTGGGCAAGGGAAGCCCAGGTGTAGGGGCGGGTTTTACGGATAAGGTTTTGGAGAAAACCAATAACTTAACTCGCGCCCGCCCTTCTAGAGCGTCGGTTCAGTCACCGCAGGAAGGTCAAAATTTGGGTTTGCATTCGGTTGTTATTACAGGTATTGGTCTAATCTCAGCATTAGGTGGTTTAGAACAGAGTTGGCTCCGACTGCTTAATGGTGAGTCGGGGATTCGTCCCTATCAACCCTTTCCAGAATTACCCGTTCGACCCTTGGCGCTAATCGATCGCGTACCAAGTTCCTTAACAACGTTGACTCAGTTCATCGTAGCCGATGCTCTCGCCGATGCCGATCTTCAGACACCGATGCCGAATTGTGGTGTGGTGATTGGCTCGAGTCGTGGCTGTCAGGCGTCTTGGGAAGAGTTGGCAAGAGCCGCAGCAGAGCCGGGAAGTGGCGGGGTAGGGAAGCTATTTTCTCGTCCCCATTCCCCCTGGTTCAAGGGAGAGACTTGGTTAGAGACATTGCCACACCAAGCCGCGATCGCAACGGCTCGTCAAATAGGCTCTAGGGCACCTGTAATCGCACCAATGGCAGCTTGTGCAACGGGAATTTGGGCGATCGCACGGGGGTTTGAACTCATCCAAATGGGTCAATGCCAACGGGTTGTTGCGGGTGCGGTGGAAGCCCCGATTACCCGGTTAACCTTGGCAGGATTTGACAAAATGGGGGCTTTGGCAAAAACAGGGGCTTACCCCTTTGACCAACGACGAGACGGTTTAGTGTTGGCAGAAGGCGGGGCGGTTTTGGTTTTGGAGTCAGCAGAATTGGCGTTAAGTCGTGGTGTGCCAATTTATGGGCAAATATTAGGTGTTGGATTCAGTTGTGATGCTTACCATGTTACTACGCCAAAGTCAAGCAGCAAGAGTGCGATAAGCGCAATCCAGCAATGTTTAAACCGAAGTCATCTTTCCCCAACTGAAATTGACTATATTCACGCTCATGGTACAGGGACTCGGTTAAACGACGAAAATGAAGCCCAGTTGATCGAGTATTTGTTTCCCCATGGAGTGGCAGTAAGTTCAACCAAGGGAGCCACGGGTCATACCTTAGGTGCTTCTGGCGCGATGGGTATCGCGTTTTGTTTGATGGCACTTAAAGATCAGATATTACCGCCTTGTGTGGGATTGGGCAAACCAGAGTTTGATTTAGATTTGGTGACCCAAGCACGTCGGCACAACGTTCGCCAGGTATTGTGTTGGAGTTTCGGTTTTGGGGGTCAAAATGCAATTGTGGCTTTGGGGCAGTAGCGCTTCATGAGCCTCAAACTCTTACCAATGATAAATGATAAATGACGATCCTCACCGTTCACATTAACCCCTGCTGAGGAGACTTATTCATTTTGGCTTTGATTTTCTGCGGTCAAGGAAGTTGGATTACTCATTTGCAGTGCCGTTTCCGTATCCGTACCCGTCTTTTCCCAAATTGCCTCTAACACAGAATTTTCATCCAGTCCAGCGCTCATGTAAGCTAGATTTTCGCTGGCAACGGCTGCCTTCGCTTGAGCAGCGATGTCGGGATATTTTTGGAAGACGGCTTGGAGGACTTGATCTCGGCATTGGAATAGTTCATCATACCCAAAAACGCGATCGCACTCCCAGAATTGAACCGCTAATTGATGTCCGGCTAACGCTGATTTAACAGTAGCTAGAATCTCAGCGTCCCCGTAGGCATTTTCGACAATGGGTGTCAGATCATGTATATCTTCGCCATATTCTTTGGGATGAATATCACCTTCAATTTTGATTTTGATCACACGCAACTCCTCAAGCGCCGTTTCCAGAGGCGGTGGGATGACGGGGGGTGAGGTTTTATTGGCGATTTTTGCCGAACGCTTGGCATTTGTGTTTTCTGAACGCACGGATAGTATGCTCAGTACACAGCCTACGAGTAAGGTAACTGTCATGAAGATCAGCGCTAATTTCTTAAATTGCATCTGTCAAACTATTAAAATAAATGGATTAAAAACCCGCTTGAGTTTATTATTCCCAAGTCCCTAGCCGAAAATCACCAAAGCCATTTTAAGTAAACGAGTTTTAATCTTTAGGCTAAATGCTGAAAGGAGGATGGCACAATTCTAACATCATGTTTGCGCCATGTGGTAACTTTATTTTTGCTCAAATTTATTCTTAAATTTTAAAATTAATGAATTTAATCTAATTTTATTTTTCATAAAACTATTAACTATTTTTTAGTATTGAAAATATATAGTGGATTTCATGGAGGTTAAAATATTATATAAAATATATGAGATATTATAAGAATACTCTTCTATCTTCTGCCTGTTTAAGAGTAATAGCGGTGGGTATTCCTTCCGGAGTATCCCCTTAAAGGAAATGAGCATCCCTGCCAACAGGCTTAGGCATAAGGAATGAGACTTATCAGTGTGTGACGCTAATACCAGCGATTGCCAGCTTCTTGATTACCATTGGCGCTAGCACAATTAACACCTTGAGCCACACAGGGGCAAGAACGAGGCTAACAAACAGGCAAATCATGGCGGTAAAAACTGCGGCTAGCTGGACGATTTCTTCTGTCGTGTTAACAACCACACAAACTGCTGCGAAGGTGATTGTTAAGGTTATCAATAAAACCAAAAGCATAATAACTTACCAGGGTAGATACGATTGAGCGATGGTTTTCGTTCCTTTGCCTGATAAGACTTATACCTGTCTCTCCACTCTCGTTTTGACTGGCGACTGGGTTCTGATGCGAGGAACAATCAACCATCCCTTCTCAACGACTACAAATTTTTAGGTGGGAGTGTCAAGAGTTATCTAGGGTTTCACACAAGCTTCATGAAAGCTTCATGAAGACCTCATGAAAGCTTAATAATAAGATTAATGGTAGCCAACTGGAATCTCAACCCTTGGCTAAATCCTATCGAGTTTCATCCCCAAGTTAGTTGCGCGATTACCCAAAGGATAGTTTTGAACTGACAAATGGAAATAAGTCCTAGAGGAGAGGTTAGATCTAGGCTCTTAATCTTACAATCTATGAAGAATCAACCCACAGAGCTATCCATGATTATCTCTACCGATGTCCAGATCCCCTTTTCTCGTTCCATTGTCTTTGCCACCTACCGTGACAGATTAATGGAGTTAATTCCCTATATGACTAATGTTCGGAACATTGAGGTGAGGTCTCGTTATCAAGAAAATGCATGTATTCACACCGTCAATGAGTGGCACGGTGGTGGCGAGATTCCAGCCCCTGTGAGAACACTGCTCAGCAAAGATATGCTGAAGTGGACAGAATATAACACCTGGAATGAGTCAGATTATACTCTGGCATGGAGTATCAAGACTCACGCCTTTACCGAAGCCGTCCACTGCGCTGGCAAGAATCGCTTTTTGAATGATCGTGGTCAGACGTTGATTGAGAGTCGTGGCGAAATAAGGATTGATCCCAAGCGGATTCAGGGAGTCCCACCGTTACTAAAAAACAAGGTTGCATCAGTGGTTGAGGATTTCTTGAGCAAAAAAGTTGAACCCAACTTGCTACAGATGAGCGAGGGAGTACGTCAATACCTAGACCAACAAACGATTAAATACAAACTTGCTTAGATGGGTTTTAGGGTTATGACGCAGGTTATCTTTTGTTAACCCATGTTGGCTGAGTTAGCCCTGAATAAAAATTTACTGCTAGCAACTATTCCGCATCTACGGAGTCATAAATCGCGTTGAAAATGGAACAGCAACCCTTAAGGTTAAAGTGAGTTGGAAGATGAACAAGTAGAAACGGTTGTCAAGCCTGATGAGTTGGGAACAGGCAAAGCGGGACAGTTGCGATCGCGGCGGCTGAGGATGGTATTATCCAGGGTACGGGGTTTTTTGTCTTGTCTGACGGTTATTTGCTTACTTGCGCCCATCTGATGGAAGCCGATGGGGGATGGGAACAGGTACGAGTGCAAGGGAAATCCGTCACCTTATCTGCACTGAGTGAGTGGGAATTTCGCTCAAATTAGCCAATCTCACATCATTGGTAAACAATCTTGCATTTAAAAATTGTGCAGTTGCAGCAATTATTGCATCAAGAAGCCTCAGTCTGTATTGTTTGCGAAATGTAATTGCTAAATCTTTTATACTACTCTCCAGTTCCACCACTGTAATCTTAGCTAAGAAACCCCGAATCTGTACTTCTTCATCTGAACTGAGACTGGGATAGGATAACAATTCAATTTCACTAATCACTGACACAAAATACTGTCCTGACGGTAACGGGTTGGTTAAACGCCCTCCTAAGAAGTACAAAACTACATTCGTATCCAATAAAATTAAATTCTGCGTCAATGCCACTCATCCCTCATTTGCTGCTGATACTCCAAAGGGTCTTGAGTTAATTGAATCACACCTGCATACTGGTTTAAATTAAATTCTTGTTTTTGTTGTAATTGATAAGCCTCTAATAGTTGCTCAATTCTCTGCCAATCCTGATAATCAATCAACACCGCAACAGGACGCATCGCTTCATCAGTCACAATTTTTTTCTTAAAACTGAGCATAATAGTCCGCTTCATAACAACGTCTAACGTTTCTATCGTAGCTCCAAAGCGAATCGCTGATGGTAGGAGTGTGGGGGTGCAGGAGTCGCTTTCCTTCAGTCTTCCTGATCACTCTTGAGGAAATCACCCACGTACAATCGGATAAATTCTGCTGCTGCATCAGGATTGAGGCTATGAAGTGCCTCAGCAATCTGCACCACGGTTTCAGCCGTGGGATCTCTTTTCTCGTGATACCACTTGAAAATTATCGAACGATCAACTCCCAAAGTTACGGCTAGCTTGTTTTGACTGATGCCGTATGTGTCTAATGTTTGCCTGAGAGCTTGTCCCGCTTTTCCCATGCCTCTAATCGTGTCAGAGGATGGTGAGCAAGTAAATGTTGTCTTATGCGACCACATTTTGCTAGATTGAATGTAGTCTACTGAGACCACACTAAATTCAACTAGGTGAACTCAAATGCAAGCGTACTTTGTGCCGAATGACAATCAATTGCCCTCTGCTGAGGTTTCTATTCAGGCTTCCACTGATCCGGTTTCCGGGAAAGAATTTATTAAGGTGATGGTTATCGGTTCCCGTAAAGGGATCAACTGCATTATCAAAACGCTGCATCGCTTACGGTTTGCCGAGGTAAGGGAATGGAGTCCACCGATTCCTTATGGTGCTTCGGGAGAAATGATGAGTCTTTTGAGGCGACAGATCATGGTGGATTGAATCGTAGGTGTGATTCCCTGGCGCGATCGCTTAGCTTCACGCGCTTTGGGGAGGGTAAGCGGAAGGCGCGATCGCTTGGCGATTTCATATCGTAGTGAAGCGACGGTTATAATAGGGTATGGCAATGTTCCCTACCACAGCTTAGGGATAATTAATTGGGTAAAGAGCGCTCTCTACCTAACATAGGAAAACTATGGACAACGTATTGGCGTAGCACACCTAATTTGACGGATTAACCTTGCATGAAGGAACCGTAGGGGCACCACCCTTGCGCCTGATTCAATGATCAAATCTATTCCACCATTTTAGCTGTGTCAGTCCAGTAGGTTGGGTTGACGCCTCCTGCCAAGAAAGTCTAGGCTAAAGCCCTGACTACGAACCTCCCTTTGAACAGACCCTAACTAATTGCAAGCAATCTAGTTAGGGATTCTCCCCTGCTGTTACCACGAAGAGCCGCTGTTCTCGGTGAATACCAGGAACTTCTGCCAAGGCATTCCTCCTCGCCATTTCTGAATCGGAGTTAAGAC
>NZ_JAVJZI010000180.1:0-5331 GCF_040223135.1 Coleofasciculus sp. G3-WIS-01 | reverse complement strand
AGTTTGAACTCGTAGGTTAAATTAAACAATTGCATCACCTCCTAACACCATTATACAACTGTTTGACAAAATAACAGGACGATTTATCAAATAAAAAGCCGCCCGATAAGGACGGGGCTTGTATCCCCAATTTTCGGTCAGAGTCAAAGGTTTCCACCAATTCTCTCCGGATAAGAAAGCTCCCCCGCTGTTCGGGTCTGAACCCTGTATGAGTATGAAAGGTCAACTTAGTGGTGGACTACTCACTTCTTGAACCGTTGAAGCTGGTGATTGTTCTTCATCCGTTGTAGATGTAGCATTTGATGCCAGACCCACTGAAGTAGCATAAACGTCACTAAAAGAGTTAGCTAGGTAGTGCGAACTCTTTTTTGTGCGTTGAGCTGCCATTAACAGCAAGTAAATCGCGACCAAATAAACAGTTGCCAGAACAGGAATAATCAAAGGCATATCAGTGTAAATCATAGTGTGGACGAACAGCAAAGTCATTTAAGATTCCATAGAAACTGAGGCAACGGTACTAGCCCATCGGCGGTGGAATAAATCCTGCCACCAGGAACTTTGGGGAAAACTTCCCCAGCTTGTTCAGTTGCTTCACTATTACTGGCGGTGATATGTACAAGCCTTTATCCAACTCAGTTGGATGAAGCTCGACAGGTTTCCTAGCGGAAAGCTCCTGTTTATGTAAAATAGAGGACGACACTTAGTCAAAACACCAAGCCGTCATCCAAAGCCTTGAGGCTATCTCTGCCTACCTAACGGCACCTTAACCTAAAGGTAAGGAAGCGAGTTGTCCCTACCACCTCGGATTCAATCAGTCGATTAATCTTTTGAAACCCTTAATATTTAGCTTAACATAACAGTTCCAGGGAATTCCAGGAATTTTCTTATCAACTTAATAAGTCGATACAATTCCTGTAAGCCCCCCCAGACCTGTTCTTGGTCAAACAGATTTCCCTACTTGGGACGCTTCGCTTAAAATTAAGGAAAGAATATGTAAACTTTCGTAACCTAATTTCTGAGTCGCCCAATCCATGACCTCAGTGACTTCCCTTTTTGCCCCTGTTGAAGCAGACCTCCATCTGCTCACCGAGAACTTAAAGAACTTAGTGGGTGCCCGCCACCCTATCCTCTATGCCGCAGCAGAACACCTATTTGGGGCTGGGGGCAAGCGGGTAAGACCAGCCATTGTCCTATTGATTGCGCGAGCGACGGTGCTGGATTCCGACATTACCCCCCGTCATCGCCGTCTAGCGGAAATTACCGAAATGATTCATACCGCGTCTCTGGTTCATGATGATGTCGTGGATGAATCATCAGTCCGTCGCAATGTCCCCACGGTTAATAGTTTGTTCAATAACCGCATCGCGGTACTGGCGGGAGATTTTTTGTTTGGTCAATCCGCTTGGTATCTGGCTAATCTCAACAACTTAGAGGTAGTCAAGTTGCTCTCCGAAGTGATTAAGGATATGGCGGAGGGAGAAATTCAGCAGGGACTGACCCGATTTGAGGCGGGTACTACCATTGAAACCTATCTAGAAAAGACCTACAAGAAAACGGCATCCCTGATTGCCAACAGTTCCAAGTCAGCCGGACTTTTGAGTGGCGTCTCAGCTGAGTTTGCCGAAAGTCTGTACTGCTATGGAAATCATCTAGGGTTAGCCTTTCAGATTGTTGATGATATCTTGGATTTCACCGCATCCACAGAAGTGTTGGGCAAGCCGGCGGGTTCTGATTTGATCAGCGGGAATTTAACTGCCCCCGTCTTATACGCGATAGAAGAAAAACCCTACTTAGAGGTATTGATTGAGCGAGAGTTTGCTCAACCGGATGACATTAGCCAAGCCTTGGCATTAGTTATGGAGAGTCGGGGTATTGAGCGATCGCGTGAACTGGCGGCTTACCATGCTCGCCTCGCCTTAGAAAACCTAGCGCCCCTGAAACCCTCGCCAGCTACGACAGCTTTAGTCGAGCTAACTGATTATGTACTGAGTCGAATGTACTAATCAAAGGGAACTCTTAACGGGGAATAGGCAACAGGGACTATCCAATTGAAAGCCTATCAGTTATAGTGCAAGATGAAGGATGAAGCATCAGAATGTCCTGGTTCCCGCCTCCATCCTCCATCCCCCGTCCCCCGTCCTCGCCTAAGAGGTAAAACTCGTGAACTACCTACACCAAACTAACGCTATGGTGTAGGCTTCTCGTCTCATTGACCGAAGCCGCTATACCCGAAAGCATGTTGGTCTTACGAGCGCGTCTCTGGTTGGAATCCAACCTTTATCTCCTCAATGGGAGAACCCGCGCCGCCGCCCTTCCAAGGCAGAATGAAAGTTTTTGCCGCTTGGTTTTCGCGGTTTGCGGCTAGAGTTCTAGCCTATTCTGTTTACTATAACATATCCAAGTAATTGATAGTAAAGTCTCTTAAGCATAAGTTTATAAAAACTAGTTTTGTCACAAGGCGCGATTCATCTCGCCGCCAAATCGTAGATTATGGCGGGAGACTTCTGGCACAATCAAGTTAAATTCCAGCTCCATCTAAAAATTGCTGAATCGCTTTATCCCGAAGTTGGCAGCTACCCGCCGTAGCCACTGAAACCTGCTCAGCATCTAAATCGCACCCATTCTGCATCGGTGTCGATGATTGCTTTTCGCTTAACTGTGCCAACTTTTGTTCCAGGGCTTCAATCCGATCTACTAATGATCGAATCACCGTTGCTTCAGAATCGGGCAAACTACCATGTTCTAGGGGATTAACTCGCACTCCAGAACGATAAACAATTCGACCTGGGATACCAACAACCGTACAATCAGACGGTACATCGCGCAAAACGACTGAACCTGCACCAATGCGGACATTGTTGCCGATTTGAATGTTGCCGAGAACCTTGGCACCGGCACCAACAACTACATTTTCTCCTAAGGTGGGATGGCGTTTGCCACATTCTTTCCCCGTACCCCCTAGGGTGACGCCTTGATAAATAAGACAGTAATCACCAACAATTGCCGTCTCACCAATGACAACACCCATGCCATGATCAATGAAGACACCTTGACCAATTTGGGCGCCGGGATGGATCTCAATACCCGTCAAGCTGCGAGAAAACTGAGAAATAAAACGAGGGATGAACGGAATCCCCATAGTATGCAACCAATGGCAGAGGCGGTGAAACAGGAGTGCCTGTAGACCGGGGTAGCATAATAAAACCTCGAGCCAGTTGCGAGCAGCGGGATCGCGATCAAAGATGATGCGGAAGTCAGCTAAAAACGTGGATAGCACAAGCGAGTTAAGACAAATAAACGTAAACAACTCATTGACTATCTTATCGTTATTGGCTACTCTCGCACAGTCAGGGTATAGTTCCAGGCTTGATTGGGATTGATGGTTCCCACCCAAACTTGATACTCTCCTGCCTCAAAGTTTGAGCGGGTTACGCTAGCATCTTTACTTGTGCCTGTATCATCACCGCACAAGGCAAAGCCCTTGGGTCCAGTAATTAAGAGGGTTGTGTCTTGACCGCCACTATCAACAGCGATCTGGAGCTGATTAAAATTTGCTTCTAAGTTTATGATGTGATCGGGAGTTTCTTCGGCGTAACCCAAACAAGGATTATTTTCGCGATCGCGGTTCACTAGCGACGGCAATGAAAATGAACCCCCTGTCGTACCTATCGCCGCTCCTGACGATGAGGAAAATCCGGGTGATAAGGTTAACCTGCCAAAATTGGCTGACTGGGATAAAACAGGTGTAGCCGTTAGGGCTATCACCATGGCTATTAATGCTTGAGAACCCTTGCGCCGTAACATACCTTCACTCTCCTGGAAACACTGTTAACGTCTTTTCCTCTCCCCCTTGAGTACCAGTTGCTCAGACTGTCTACTCTTGTTCTATCTGATTTCCCCCTTCTATATAGTTTAAGAGGTGACACCTTGGCATCTGCCACACTCGTTTGACTCTGGAGGTACTGTGCCTTTAATTATCTTGATTTCGCTGCTGCTGATTATGAGTTGGCTATTTTCAGAGGTTCTCATCTTGTTTCCGGTGGATATCTTAAATTCATTGAAACCGTTCACCTCATTAACCCTGATTGTTGCCTTACTCGCTTTTTTGTGGTGCTTTGGCGAGTAAGATAATGGTAATGCCACTCTGCCCATAAATTAGGGACGTCAGTTTTGGCAAATAGAGGGTTGGGTTTTGTCCATTCCACCCATAAGCAAACTTTTGATTGACCGGAGGAGAATTTCACAGATGTTTCTTGATGAACTCACCCCTATCGTTAAAGAATTGTTCCAACAGCCTGTAGCCTTCTTAGGCGGATTTTGTTCGGGAGTGCTTCGACTCAATCTTTCAGATGACCCCGTTAAAAGTTGGCTTAATCAGCAAACTGGTTCAACCAGCTATACAACCACTCCTACAGGAAGTGACAATGGCAGGACGAGCGGACCTCAATCTATCTCGATTGAATAGAACTTCGATGGCTTGAGACTCTTACCCCACTCAAATGCTTTCATCTGTAGGGTCGCTATAGCGGTTGAGTCGCGATCGCACAGATCCTTATGTAAGCTAGATAACCGACCAGAAACCCATTTCTGGGTTATCATTAACGATATCTATAAGTTCAGTTCTACCTTTGGTGAGATTTTTGTTGGGCAGCTACATGCATAGTTGATTACCCTGGAAATTAACCACGGATTATCAGACAAGACTTTAAGCAGCTTGCATTTTCGAGTTTTCGTCTGTGGCTCTGAACTTTTGTATTTCGTTCAGCCTTATCGATTTCAAATGACCATTTACATCGGAAACCTGTCTTACCAAGCCACCCAAGACGACTTAAAAACAGTATTTGCTGATTACGGCACTGTCAAACGAGTCGTATTACCCACAGATCGGGAAACAGGTCGAGTTCGAGGCTTTGCGTTTGTCGAGATGACAGACGAAGCTCAGGAAGACTCTGCTATTTCTCAACTCGACGGTGCAGAGTGGATGGGACGCCAGCTCAGAGTTAATAAAGCTAGACCCAGGGAGAATAATCGTGGTGGAGCGCGTCGCCATACTGCAAGTAATGCCTGGTAGAGCGAAAGCAACTCTATTTAACGTTCTTTGAACCAGAAATGATTGTACACTGTAAGGGACATCAAGCCTGATTTAGACTTGTGTCCCTTTTCTTGTCTTTGCCGCTACAACCTCAGAACTTGAACAGACCCTAACTAATTGCAAGCAATCTAGTTAGGGATTCTCCCCTGCTGTTACCACGAAGAGCCGCTGTTCTCGGTGAATACCAGGAACTTCTGCCAAGGCATTCCTCCTCGCCATTTCTGAATCGGAGTTAAGAC
>NZ_JAVJZI010000179.1:0-18241 GCF_040223135.1 Coleofasciculus sp. G3-WIS-01 | reverse complement strand
GGCGATAAAACCGGAACTCGTAGCATGGTGATAAACCTCACGAGTGATAGGGGCGAAGCATTGGCGAAGTCAAGTGAGCGGTAAATTGCTTTAATTAACGACGCCAATGCTTCGCCCGTACATAGTCCCCTCGACCACCGCCAATAAGATGTCCTAACAGCCAAGCACCTATAACAAGTAGGTTTGTAGATAATCCAGACTGGGGAAGTATCTGGAAGTACGTGCCAATTGGCGGCTCAATGGTCTATTCAACTCTTGCGTTGCCAGCCCTGTCTCTGGCAATCCCTAATCTCAAGCGATAGCTAGATTAGGGTTGTTGAAAGCCTTAGCTATGGGTGGGTTGGGTAAGCTGGGGCTTGTTTATATTGGCAGTGTTACACCATCCAAGCCTCTTTCGTTCCATCCTAGTTTACCTTGGCAGCAGTTTTCAAGGATTACCATCATGTCTCTTCTTAAAAGAATCAGATTATGATAACAGTCTGTACGTCAGCCATTTATCTGTTCTATAACCATCTGAATCCATGGGTCGTATCTGGTATTTTGTCCAAACGGTATTGGGGATTATTTTCCGCCATCCAGTCCTCGGTACAAGTATTATCCCCGTTTTACCCGATGGACAAATTGTACTGATTCGGCGTCGCGATAACGGAAAATGGGGATTACCTGGAGGGATGGTGGATTGGGGACAAGACATTCCCACAACGGTGAGGCGGGAGTTGGCAGAAGAAACTGGGCTAGAGTTGCTGGCAATTCGCCGATTGGTGGGAATCTACTCAGCACCCGATCGCGATCCCAGAGTTCATTCAGTTTGTGTTGTAGTCGAAGCGGAGGTTCAGGGAACAATGCATATACAAGATATGTGGGAAATTACGGCAGTTCAAGCCTTTGAACGTTCAGCCATCCCTATGGCCAGTCTGAGTCACGATCATGGGCGACAGTTGCAGGACTATTTTGACGGTAAAACCACTGTTGCCTAATGTTAAGTTTTGAGAGCTAGACAGAGCCTGCTACTTTAAGTGTTGAGTTTGGAAACACCTGGCAACTAGGATGAATTTAACCTTACGGAATTCCCGAATTAAGCTACCTTTGGGGCAAGTCTTTTGGCGTGAAGTGGGCCAAGGACCCACTCTTATATTTTTACACGGGTCTTGGAGCGATAGTAGTCAGTGGCTACCCCTGATTGAGTACCTGCATCAAGATTATCATTGCTTTGCGCTTGACTTATTGGGATTTGGTGACTCAGAAAGCCCGAAACTGCACTACTCGATTCAAGTCGAGGTTGAGTGTTTATTCAACTTCATCGAGGCGTTACACCTTCCCCAAGTCTATCTGGTTGGTCATTCCTTAGGCGCTTGGATTGCCGCTAGTTATGCGTTGCGTCACCCGGAACAGGTTCAGGGATTAGTGTTATTAGCCCCTGAAGGCGTTCGAGGCGACGGAGACGGGAAAACTTGGCAGTGGCGGCGGTGGTTAGTTGGGCGTCCCCCCCTTGCCTATACTATTCTGCGATCGCTCTTACCTCTAGCTCGGCTTTTTGGGCGTCACAAAGATATTGAGGGAGCCTTAAAACAGCGACAACAATTGCTACAATCCCCGACAGCTTGTCAATTGCTGTTCCGGCGACGGCGGGTGGAAATTCAAGCCGAATTATTACAAGAACATCTACCCAGCTTAGATATCCCTACGCTGATTCTTCAAGGAAGACTTGATTCACTTGAGGTGATTGACCATGCTCAAGCTTATGCCAACCATAGCCCCAATACTAAATTACAGATGATTGACCAAGCCGGAAATGACATAGCGGAAACTGTACCGGGAATTGTCGCTCAGCATATTGATTATTTTGTTAAATATCAGTAGAAGGGTAAGAGGGTAGAAGGGAAGGAGGTAAGGAGGGTAATGCTGCCTTCCCCATCACCATGGGTATGGTAGACGCACTTGCCCAGCCGGACATGGTATCATTCATCATTCATCATTTCATACAATGTCAATTGCTCCTTGGCGAGTCTCCCTATCTCGTGCCCTTCACCGCAACCGCAGTTTAGCTTATGCTCGGTACTTTCAACTGGCAACTGTTTGTCCAGATGGGTATCCGGCTAATCGCACCGTTGTTTTTCGTGGCTTTTTCGATAACCAATTAAAAATTATCACCGATGCTCGCACTCAGAAAGTCAATCAAATTAATCATAATGCTGGGGCTGAAATTTGCTGGTATTTTCCCAAGACTCGCGAGCAATTTCGGTTAAAAGGTCAACTTATTCTGGTGGGAGAAGACTATCCTGAATTTCCCCTAAAAAATGAGCGTCAAACCACCTGGCAAGGGCTTTCTGATGCAGCGCGTGGGCAATTTGCTTGGTCGAATCCGGGTGAACCCAGAGTAGAGGGGGATCAGGCGTTTTCCCAACCGCCACCTGATCCAGAGCAACCGTTACCTAATTTCTGTCTCCTATTACTCGAACCTGTAGAGGTTGATCACCTGGAATTGCGCGGTGATCCGCAAAACCGATGGCGTTATACTATGGGGTGCGAGAGCCAATGGATCACGCAAGCGATAAATCCCTGAATTTTATCTTACCAGGGGGTTTGGGGTCTAACCCCTCAGTTAAGGTTGATAAACCCGATCGGGTGTATGATCTGGATTAATTTCAATTACTAAATCCACCCAATCCGGATTGTGAATTAATGGCGTAATCAATAACTCTGGATGCAGCGCTTTCCAAAAATACTTGACAAATTCATTAATTTGTGAATCACTCATCCCTGATTTCCCCGTCGCGATCATTTCCGCCTCCGCCTGACGCCGCCACTGCAAACTCAGGCGATAATCAATAGGATAAAGTACGATTAAACGGTCTAAGCGCTCCCACAAGGGTAAATAGGCTTTAAGTTGTTCATTCATATCCCGTGCAAAAGCGCGATCGCTCTCTGTTTCAATGGGTGCTGGAGTAGCCCCCGCAAACACAGTCGCCGCAACGGGACGCACGCCGACAAACCACCCTTCAAATAACACAATATCCGCATTTTGTACAGATTCAAAATCCGTGCGATCGCCTGCACCTTCCCAAGCAGATTTATCAAAACGGGGGACTAGAATAGAATCTGAGGAATTGTGCGATCGCAACTCGTCTAATACCTGCACCCCCAACTCCACATCATGAGTTCCCGGCGGACCCCGCCAAATCAAACGCGGATCTTTCTCTCGCAGGCGCTGTCGTTCTTGATAGGTTTTATAAAGGTCATCAATGGAAAGGCTAAGGGTACGATATCCTAACTGGGCTAAAATTAATTTTAATACAACCGCCAATGTGGTTTTTCCTGTTCCCTGTCCACCTAATATTCCCTGAATTAGGGGACGATCTAACTGTTTTCTATAGTCTACCAACTGTATCGCCAACGGAAGCCATAATCGCCACATAGATAGGATAATATTAGTTTTAATAGACCCAAACTTTTCTCGATCATCCTGAATTTTTTGAGCAAACGAGGGCAAAGCAAAAACATCAGTATAGACAGATAGAAAAAGGCGCGATCGCTCCTGTAGTTTCTCCTCCACATTATCTGACGTAATTCCAAACGCTTTACCCCGTTCCGGCTGTGTTAATTCCGCTGTTACTAATTTTTGCCAAGCTGATGAATTTGGTGGTTTTCCTGATATCCATTGATTAAGAATGTCACCGAGAGAGGGAGACGAGGAAACGGGATGAATCATAAGTCTTAAGGTAGGGACGGGTTTAGCCACAATTACAATTGTAGGGGCGGGTTTAGGAACTTAATTAACTTGTCACCGATAAAGTATCAACAAAACCCGCCCTCCCTCACCGATAACTGTTGTTCCAGACGCTTAGTCGGGGCGGGTTTAGTCACATTTGGGTAAGGGAAGAAAAGATAATAATGAAACCCGCCCCTACACACCACTCAAAACTATATCTGACCCTATTGGCTAACAAATGAAAAATGACATTACGAGCCCAGTTTAAACGCTTCCAAAAACATGCTATAAACCAAACCAATTTTCAGAGCATTCACGGTTTCAAGGAACCATGAAAATCTAGAAGATCTGCTCACAGAAGGCAAACGCTGACGATTTCTGCCATAAACAATCCGGCTCACCGTTTCCGTGAAAATAATTAAAATCCCAGCCGCAATGACATCCCAGTCAGCGGTTTGACCGGCTGTCGTTGAGAGGGCACTTCCGAGGAAAATGCCCAACAGCAAACCCAGCAAAATTATGGACAGGCGTCGCCAGGGATTGCTAAACCACTGGGCTAACCTTGCCAAGATCACATCGACGAGAGTATTAAGACGAGTATTTTGCATCGCTCAACCAGAAAGCAACCACACACTGACCATAACCACTTAGCCTTTAAGAGAAAAATAACACGGTTTTGGTCAAGCTTGTTTCAATGAGAGTAGGGGCTGGCAATTCGTTTTGTTAGCACCCTCCACAGACGTAGTGGTGCAGAGTCAATCCCCTCAAAACGAATGAAAAGACTAAAACATAAGCTTTATCCAGTATTTATCATCGTACTCCTTTTAGGCGTTGCCGGACTGGGACTAGGATTATTTGAGTTCAAGGTTTGGATAGAACCCCAATCCTCAGATACAGCATCATTACCCTCTGTGATCAAATCACCAGAGGTTCCTGAGATGGAAACGGCTCAACCTTTCTCCCCAACATTATCACCACTCTCCTCACCATTACCTCCCGCAGAGGCTTCACCCTCTCCACCCCTTGATCCGGTTGCTCTAGCGGCGCAAAAAGGAGGGTTGCGAGTCAGCAATTCTACAGAACATCCGGTGCGGGTGGCGCTGTTAGAACGCCAAACGGGTTCAAAGGCTTACGCCAAACCCGCCCACTGGGATTTTTCCCCTATGGAAGGAGGAAGCCAAGGGCTGATTCTTTCACTTCCACAAGATGATCTGATTTTGGCAAAGGGAGATATTATCGTGGCATTTGCCCAAGATGGCTCTCGTTTGTATTGGGGACCTTATGTAATTGGGGAAACGCCTGTACCCCGGTGGAATCAAAAGACAGGCGAATGGGAGTTAGTTTTGCAACCGTATTAGGTTTTGTACCAGACGTTGCATGGAACGTCTCTACTGTTGAATGAGGAACTTGATGGGGTTGTCCGAGTCAAGGAAGGGGGACATTATGATCGCGGCTCCAGCTAGATTAAGTTTGGGGCGGCGACGGTTAATGTTGGCTTTTCGTGACAAACTGGTTGAAGTTGAATGAAGGATAGGGTCGCTAAAACAGTGACAAAGTGGTGGAATGTTTGGGAAAAGCATCCAACTCGTTTGTGGATGTTCTCGGTTTTAGGGTTAAGTGCGATTTGCTGGGTGGCTTTTTTATGGCACTTAGGTAGTACGGGTTTGGTTGATGAAACTGAACCGTTATTTGCGGAAGCCGCCCGCCAGATGACGGTTACAGGAGACTGGATTACACCTTATTTTAACGGGGAGACTCGTTTTGATAAACCGCCTTTAGTCTACTGGTTAATGGCGATTGGCTATAACCTGATTGGTGTGAATGAATGGGCGGTTCGACTTCCCTCAGCAATGAGTGCGATCGCGCTAACGGTTTTGGGCTTTTATACGCTACGCTATTTGGGCATTTCCCGTCCTAGTACCCTGATTCATGAAAATTCCTCTGAATTAGAAGACACCTCAAAACTCCCCAATCCAGAACGCCAACGCTGGTTATCTGCTGGAATCGGGGCTGCGCTGATTGCCTTTAATCCCATAACCTTAGTTTGGGCGCGAACTGGGGTTTCGGATATGCTACTCTCTGGCTGTATGGGAACGGCTCTTTTATCGTTCTTTATCGCCTATGTCCAAGGGGAGACAAGAATACAGGGAGATGGGGAACAAAATAGCCGAAACCATGGAAAGGCAAAAGGTGATTCCCAACCCATTTTAGGATTTTCCTCCGGTTGGTATTTGGCATTTTATATATTAATTGCCTTAGCGATTCTTGCCAAAGGACCGGTGGGAATTGTTCTACCCGGATTAATTATTGGTGCATTTCTGGTGTATCTGGGGAATTTTTGGCAGGTGGTGCGGGAAATGCGCCTGTTTTGGGGATTGGGCATTATTGGGATTCTAGCAATTCCCTGGTATGTGTTAGTTACCTTGGCGAATGGCGAAGACTATATCAACAAGTTTTTTGGCTATCACAACATTGAACGCTTTGTCGGTGTAGTTAATCACCACTGGGCACCTTGGTATTTCTATTTCCTCGTCGTCTTAGTCGGCTTTGTCCCTTGGTCCTGTTATTTACCCCTCGCGATCGCACGGTTGCGGTTTTGGCAGGTTCAACAATGGCGTTGTTCCCCTCGCGCGAGTCAGTTGGGTTTATTTGCCCTGTGTTGGTTTGCGGGTGTGTTTGGCTTTTTTACTATCGCCGTAACTAAGCTTCCCAGTTATGTCTTACCCTTAATGCCCGCAGCAGCAATTTTGGTGGCATTATTGGCAAGTGATTTACTCACCTATCAGAACCCTCAGCCTCGGTTGGGGTTACGGCTGAGTGGTGGGTTTAATGTGATCTTCCTCCTCGTACTCGCGGGGGCAATTTTATACAGCCCGAACATAATTGGCTATGATCCAGCCGCGCTGAACTTATCGGAAACCCTGCAAGCGTCAGGATTACCGTTACGGGGAGGTATCCTTTGGGGAATGGCGGCGGTAGCGGCGGTGATTGCCTTATGTAGGCGTCGAGGATGGCGTTGGTTAGGAACAATTAATTTGGTGGCGTTTGTGGCGTTTATTATCCTTGTGGTTTCCCCGGCTGCTTTTCTATTGGATCAGGAACGTCAGCTTCCCCTACGAGAATTATCTGCGATCGCGGCTGAGGTTAACCAACCGTCAGAAGAGTTACTGATGATGGGGTTTGAAAAGCCCAGTGTCGTATTTTATGCCGAGCGATCGGTTAATTATTTTGATGAAGAACATAAGTTCATTGCCTACATCGAGAAAATTGCCAAAACTAAACCTAATCCTCCTTCGACTCTGGTTTTAATTGAATCTAAGCGATTCAATAAACTCAAGGAAAACTCGCTAAAACCCAATGAATATACCATTGTCGATCAAGGGGGAGCCTATCATCTGATCCGAGTGACTAAACAAGTCATTGCCCAAAAGCCTCAGCCTTCAGGGGTAATTAAGTAAGTAGGTAGACGCCAACTAAAGATGATATTGTCATAGCCACGCCGATGATTCCGCACCTAGCAGAAGCCGCAACTACTCAGAAGGATTGGTTAAGTGATGAGGATTTAATCTGGTTCTTTGTTGGCTTAGGTCGATTTTATGAAGGTCAAGGACTCTACAAACAAGCTTTACCCTGGCGTGAGCAGTGCTTATCAGCAACGAAAGAGCGTTTAGGGGATGAACATCCCGATGTGGCAGCCAGTTTTAACAATCTAGCTACCCAACGTCAGCAGGCGGAAAATGCATTGCGAGAGAGTGAACGGCGATTCCGGGCGATTTTTGATGCAATGTTTCAATTTATTGGTCTACTCAAACCCGATGGTACAGTTTTAGAAGCCAATCAAACCGCATTAAATTTTGGCGGATTGCAGCGTGAAGACGTGGCGGGGCGTCCATTCTGGCAAACCCGATGGTGGAGTCATTCTGCACAAATCCAGGAACAATTAAAAGATGCGATCGCGGCGGCGGCGACGGGTGAATTTGTGCGGTATGAAGTGGAGGTTGTCGGCGCTGACGAACGGGTAATTACGATTGATTTTTCCCTCAAACCTGTGAAAGATGAGACCGGACAAGTTGTGCTACTAATTCCAGAAGGTCGTGATATTAGTAAACAAAAGAAAACCCGAGAAGCTTTGCGCCAGTCAGAAAGCAGATTGAAATTCAAAAACCAAAAGCTCAAGCAAGTCTTACGCCAACTTAAACAAACTCAAGCCCAACTGATTCAACATGAAAAAATGATCAGTTTGGGTCAGATGATAGCTGGTATTGCCCATGAAATTAATAATCCGATCAGCTTTATCTATGGCAATATTACTTATGCTCGTGACTATACCTTTGACCTATTTCATTTAATTGAAATCTATGCCAAACACTATCCAGCACCTGTACCCGAAATCCAAGATAAGATTGAGGCAATTGACCTGCATTTTTTAAGAGCAGACTTTCCCAAACTCCTCAAGTCTATGCAAGATGGAGCAGAACGCATCAGTGAAATTATATTATCTTTGCGTAACTTCTCACGTTTAGATGAAGCGGATCAAAAGGTCGTCAATATTCATGAAGGAATAAATAGCACCTTACTTATTTTGCAACATCGATTAAAAAAGACTGTCTTTTCTTCGGAAATACAAGTGATCAAAGAGTATAGTAAACTTCCCCTGATTCAATGTTATCCAAGTCAGCTAAATCAGGTTTTTATGAATTTACTCAATAATGCAATTGATGCCTTGGAACAGAAGACAAAACATTATGATAATTTAGAATTTACCAAAACGATCACAATCCGTACCAGTGTTAGAACTCACGATAATCATCTCAATTCTTCTCAGGTAATCATTCGCATTGCTGACAATGGTATTGGTATCCCAAAAGCCTTAAAAAAACACATCTTTGACCCTTTCTTTACCACTAAGCCTGTGGGCGTCGGCACGGGTTTGGGCTTATCGATTTCCCATTCAATTATTGTTAAAAAACACGGCGGACAGCTAAGCTATATTTCCGAACCGGGTCAAGGAACAGAATTTATCATTGAGCTACCAATACACCCGCCTCTAAAGTAAGTTTTGATCCTTCACGACTTTCGAGGGAACCTGGTTTTCTCTAGGGGCTCTTTTCACTACTATCGTTTTTGAGCTTCACCCAAATGTAACTCGCACCCGCCCTGACTTGCTCCTTCGCTTCCCTAGTCGGACATGGCGCGTGAGTTAACTCCCTCATCTTCCCGATCAAGGAGTTTCCCGCAGCGCTTGCAGATAATCCATCGCGGCTTCGAGTTTGGAGGGATAGCTATAAGAAAACTCTTCAAACCAAAGCCCTTCATCAGAATGGGGCTTTAAATTATTTAACCATTCTTGGGCTTGTTGCTTCAGGGCTTCCCGTTTGCGCTGTTCTCGCTGTTGTGCCTTGATTTGTTCCTCTTGCAGTTGCTGCTGTCGTTTCCGTTGAGCTTCGTGCTCTTTCTCCTCAAACTCAGCTTTCAGTTCTGAGAGTATACTATCTTCTACAGGCGATCGCGAGGATGGGGATGAGGAAATGGGTTGATACGTTGACGAATTCCTTGGGGGCGACTTCAAGTCGTCCTCATCCAACAGAGGTTTTTTTGCCGGGGGTTTTCCCTGATCTTTTTCTTGATATTCTGTTTTGATTTGGGCTAATAAGTCATCGAGGGATTCTGCCATAAGACTAGACTCTCAGTGACGAGAGATGTTGTTATCAACAATTATAGTGAAGGACACATCCCAAAAGGTCATGTCCTGTATATCTTCTATTCTAATCCGCTTTGCTTTTGCCCACTCTGACACGGAATCCTTTGACACCTGCTCTCGATTGATCGCCTGAGTTAAGGATTGGATACTACACCAGGAGACGGCATAATACTCACAGATGAGGTAAATGCACCCCCTGTGTCAGAAAACCCACTAAACTTGGTTGCCTAATCGATTACAGCATTGAGCAACACGTCTGTTAAGGTCATATCCTCCATATCCTCAATGGTTACTGTATCCACAATGTCAAATTTTGCGCCAGCACTTTCGAGTTCATCATCAAGAATTTTGAGGAACTTCGTTGCTTGAGAATCACTGCCAATTTGGATAAAGGAAATGGCTAACTCTTCATCCTTATCGATTTTGCGTGACGCTTCGATAATCACCTTCATCACAGCTTTGCGGTCATCGGGTTCCCCATCGGTAACCACCAGTATGGTTTCACCATTCAACTTCGTCTGACCGCTAGTCTTACGCTGAAAATAGTTGTTAAGGGCATCCTGCAAGACAGATGCCAAGTCAGTGCGCCCTGATGGCTCATTTTCCTGGAATACCTGGATAACTTTGTTAGCCGTCACACCGTCATAGCGTTTGAAACGACCAGAAAAGAGGTAAATGGTGATACCATCGGGATCAAATTCTTCGCATTTATTCGCTAAAGCCAGGGTAGACTCTTGCATAACATCCCAGCGGCTTTTCCCAGAATACTGATCCCGAATGGACATACTGCCGCTTTTATCAATGATTAAGGTATAATCTCGTTTCTCTAGCATAAAAACGTTCCCAAATCTACTAAAGTCCTTCTCAAGATTATCAAACCCATAAATCTGCGATCGCAAACTGTAAGGTGGCGACAGTTCGGGAGCCGGACTGTAGGGACGGGTTTTGCCGATAAAATTTTGGCACAAACCGCTTTCCTGTACCAGACGCGCCATGGCGCGTCTCTACCGCGTTAGGATGCCCACTGGGATAAGGTTTCCTGAAGCGGCTGCCAACGGAAATAGCGCTCGCCTCCCATTTCCAGCGCCACTTTCACCCGCTTCTCCTGCTTAGGTAAAGTGATGAAATATTCAATTTCTTGGCGGGACAGACTACCGCCCTCGATTAGCCACAGTACCATCCCTTTCGACTTAGGCGGTAGATTTTCCAATTGATACGTCAGGATAGGCGGGACAAAGTAAACCTGACCCACAGCAGCGCTTTGACCAATTGTTTTCTTCCCCAGATGTGGTGGACGGACACCGTGAACATCCGTCAGATAAGCGGCTGGATCGCCTAATCCTTTCACTGAGAAAGAAATCGTCGTATAACCCGCCGCCCGCAGTCGTCGCCGATAACGCCCTTCAAATCCTCCCTCTAAGGGAGCGTATAATGCCAATGCGCCGGACTGTTCTAAATCCCTAATGAACGTCTTTCCGGTGGTGATCAGTGCCATTTATTTCTCCGATTCCGCCTTAAGTTTTGTTAATTCTTATCAGCCAATTATATAGCCTTTATTACCCCCTGCAAGAGGAGGCGATAGGCGATTGAAATCGCTGCGACACAAACTTTCGTCCGCCTGCGCGGACTGGGTTATAACAGGGGTAGCGTTCCCCGGATTTGGTATCAGTTGGTGTATTGAATAGCGATCGCAAGACGTAAAAACAATGCCCTGAGCGTAGTTGAAGGGTCAATTGTCGGGACAAACGCCAGCCACTGTAGGGGCGGGTTTAGGAACTAGCGCTAGCTTGTTACCAATAACTCAACAACAAAACCCGCCCTTATGCATAAGTAGAGATTGTTAAGATAGAGCCAGTTTTCCTAATAATTTCCGTCCATGGTTTCGTTCAACTATCCTGTTCCTCAAACCGATCCACCTTGTTCACCGAGGGAAACGCTACCGACGATGTATGATCTTCCGAGTGAAGATCCAGAGGAACCCGGTTTGCCTGACGAATTCCATGATTGGCAAGCGCAATTGTTGAGCTTGACATTTTGCCCTCCCCACTATCCCCTTTCACAGATCTTTTATGCCAGCGACTTAAACCTTTACTATGATGTGCGTCATCCTCTGTGGTACAAGCGTCCAGATTGGTTTGGGGTTGTCGGTGTGCCACGACTGTATGATGATGTGGATATGCGCCTATCTTATGTCGTTTGGCAGGAGGGCGTCAATCCGTTTGTTGTTGTGGAATTGCTCTCACCTGGAACCGAGAGAGAAGACTTAGGAGAACAGGTAAACCAAGTTCGAGAATCTGAACTGGAACAAGGTGTAGGAAATGGGCAAGACATTCAGCGCTCAACTGAAGATAAACCACCGCGAAAATGGCAGGTTTACGAGCAGATTTTACATATTCCTTACTATGTTGTATTCAGTCGTTACACCAATCAGCTACGAGCGTTTAAACTGAATGGAGCCCATTATCAAGAGTTAGAGGTACAAGATGGGCGAGTATGGATGAGCGAATTAGGCTTGGGTTTAGGATTATGGCAGGGAGAGTTTCAAGGGATTAATCGCCTCTGGTTGCGTTGGTATGATGCTCAAGGAAACTGGATTCTAACGGAAGCGGAACAAGAAAGACAACGAGCTGAACAGGAAAGACAACGAGCCGAACAAGAAAGACAACGAGCTGAACAGGAGAGAATCCAAAAAGCCCAAGCTTTACAGCAAGCTCAACAGGACAGACAACGAGCCAAAGCCGCACAAGCTCAGTTAGATGCTTTGATTGAGCGACTACGAGAATCGGGAATTGATCCCGATACGTTTTTCCAGGATCAGGGTTGATAGCAAAGAAAATTATACAACTTTTACCGATGAAAATTAAATCATTGTTGACCGATTGAAGACGTGGTTATAGACGTTCCGCCGGAATTACTCTTCCTCTTTCCACTCCAGGCGATCGCACACTTGAGCCTGAAAATCTCCCCAGCGTTTAAAACGTTACTTGTCAAACCCTGACGAATGACAAATGACTCTCACTGAGCCTCAATCCACGACAATCCCGCACCCGGATAATAATGGGCTAAAATTTGTTTGTAATCATACCCCTGCATCGCCAACTCATAAGCTCCCTTTTGGCTCATACCTCGACCGCCAAAAACATTACTGACAATACTATCCGAAGCAGCGTACAGGGATTCCACCACGCCCCCTTTATAACTGAGAAACATTCCCTGGGTTTGCTGAACCGCTTGAGTCGTGGTATTCCACTCCGACTCAATTCCCTTATACACTTGCCAACGCTGAGTATTACCCAAATCGTATAACTGATTAGCGGGTCGAATGTAATGGACGATCGCATAAGAACGAGCCGCGATCGCTTGGGCTTTTAAGGCAGCGGGGGGCCAACTGGGATAGATTTCTGAACCGACGACACTGGCTAGATACGCCTCAAGCTCAATATAATTAACGGCAAGTAGACTATCCCCTTGTGATACTAAGAGTAAATCTCCTCGATACCAGCGACCATTGACAAAAACAAACCCGCCACCAGTGGGTTTAAGCCAAACGCCCCCTGGGGTTTTCCATTCACCGATGCGAAGATAAGAACCATTGGGTTGAGCGTTAACTCCTTCGTTCGCCTCGAGTTTTCCTAATGTTTTCCCATTTCCATCCACGACTATTCCGGCTGTAGATGTGCCAACGTCTAGGGAACTCACCCCTGTCGCGATCGCAACTCGCATTTCTAAGCTTGCAGTATTAGCGGGAGGATTTTCTGCTTTAGCGGAGTTTCCGGAAGCGGCGGCAGATGATTTCGGGGGTGAAGTTTGGGCTTGAGTCTGGGTGTTGGGTTTGGGGGGTAGGGGAGTAGGGGGTTTGGAAGCTGAGGTTTGAGTTTGAGATGTCTGATTCGCTGTCGGTGATTGAGCCGCCGAGGTTTGAGTTTGAGCAGTTTTGTTTGCTGTCGGTGGTTTAGTCCCTGAGGCTTGAGTTTTGGCAGTATCTTGAGCAGTAGAGGATTGAAAGGGGGTTGCCTTGGGAACGGGAGTTGAGGGATATTGCCAGGAGAGACTTTGTGCAACCAGACGATGACGCCATTGGGCTTCAGCCGGGGACGGATTTGGCGGCGGTGGAACTTCCGATCGGGGTGATGGCTCCGAAGACTGTTGGGGAGAAGATGCGATCGGTTTAGAACCGGAATAAAAGGATTGAGCTAGCATCAAGGGCAATACGAGGGATGCTGAAACCACAACCATTGACCATAGTCTAGAACCCTTTAAAATCGGGTGGTTGTTAGGCAGGCGAATCATCAATACTTGCTCCTGATCGGGTTGGGAGAGGACGATAACGACAGATTAGCAGTAAGCACCGCCTCTTAGTTTAATCTGCGATCGCGTCTTTGGATATGGCACTCCCTGGCTGAATAAAGAATGGTAACACTGATTTCTCTGATTGGTAGGAACAGTAGAGGTGGGGGGTGGGAAGCTGGTAGCACTGATTACACAGAGGCGTTAGTTCTCAATGGGGAGACGATGTAAGAATTGTTGGGGAGATTACTTACTTGTCTGTGTCAATCTGTGTCTCTCACGATTCAGTGTTTGGGAAAGTGTCATACCTTCTGTGTAATCTGTGTTTTTGTCAAGACTTAGTAATTATTTTTATCTAAACTTTAAAAAAATACATGCGTTCAAGGGGACATGGGGAGTGAGACGAAAACCATAAATTTGACTGGCAAAAAACTTGACGAATTCAGGAGATGGATCAGCCAGTTGCTCTGTCATGATACGCTTAATTTCTTTAGTATAGAGAAGATTCCTGGCAACATCTTCCAATTCACCCGAATTAAAGCTTGATTAAGGTGATGATGTCTTGGTAATTCATCAGTTATCTTGAGTATCCACAACTAACTTTAGCTTGCCAAGTTCGCGATCGCACTCCCTACCCATATCCGTAAAACCCCCAACCCGACAGCCGTTCAGGTCTAGGTAATCGGATCGCGATCTCCCGTTCATCGGTTAAGGACAACCTGCGATCGCGTAGTTTGTAGTCAGCGCTGTCTTCGCTTTTGGCACGCTCAAACGGAATATCGCCTAAAGCTCAAGTAAGAATCGAGCTTGCTGAGTAGCTCTTTGAACCCGTTAAAACGGGTTTAAGCTTTTAGCCCCAACTTTAGTTGAGGGCTAATTACCTAGGATAGATGACAATAGCTGACATTCGGTCTCCCTTGCGGTTTAATTGTCAGAGTGAACGCTGTAAACATTAATACAGTTGTCGCTCTACCCATGCTGAACGTAGAAAGAATCGGTTTAGCGGCAGTCAGCAGGAGGAGAGGTCAAACCCAGAGGGGAAAGGGAAACTATGAATAGCAATCCATCCAATCCTTCGGCAAATGGTGGTAAAACAATAAATATTGCTGATATCTTGGCACTTCCTGAACGCCAACGGCAAATTGTTCTGTTTATCCGTCGAGAGGAAGGGCATACCCTACCCGAAATTGCCGATCACCTGAATGAAGACGAACAGATGATCGCCATAGAACTAGATGAGTTAGTTCAAGAGGGTTTCCTCCGAGAAATACGAGTAGAAGGCATTCCCCGTTACTACCGCAGTGAAATGAGACGACAAGGTAGCCAGTTTTCCGAGATGATTCAGCAAGCGCTGACACCGGGAAAACCTCTGTCTATGATTGTGAATCCCTCTGGGGATGCGCCAATTACACCCGGTTTGACGTTTGAGTTGTGCGTCACGATTACCAATGAGGGGAATCAAAGTGCCTTAATTGATATTTATATAGATGAAACCTCCCAATTCCTGCACCAGTGGTGTATTTCCCCTTATGAACGTCTGGCGTTAGGGCGGGGACAAAGTAGTGAGGTGGTTTTCCAGATTCCCGTACCACTGGATGCGATACCAGGCACTTATAATTATCTGCTAATTGTTGATGCCCAGCAGCATTACCCCCAAGACACGCCAATCCAACATCCAGCACGGCTGCAAGTCTTACCTTTTGTCCAGGAAGCCATCCGGGTTAATGACCCCACCTTCACCCTACTCCCTCTCACCAATTCCGCCACCCCAGCTGTTGTCCAACCCGGAGAATTTCTGGAGGTTCAGGTTCTGGTTCATAACCGTTCCGATCGCGTGGATCAATTCCGCTTAACCTGTCCGGATTTAGCCCCTAACTGGTATAGAGTGATTTATCCCGAAGGCTATACCCAAGCGGGAGTGGTGCGAGTCATGGATGGCTTGGAACTCAATCCTGGTGAAAAGGGTCTAATCCAGCTCATTATCACCCCACCTGTAGATACTTGGGCGAGTGTCTATTCTCCCACGGTTCGTCTCTATTCCCTGAATAATCCCGACTTAGTGCTACTCGATGTCATTTACCTACAGGTAATGCCAATTTACCTGTTAACTGTTGAGTTAGTCACCCTAGTGGGTAAGATCAGCAATCAGTCTGGTGTCTTTGAGTTACAACTGTATAACGGCGGAAATATTACCCGCGACATTGCCCTCATCGCCAAAAGTGCCGATGGGGATGATCTGTGTACCTATACCCTGATACCCAGCCAAGTTCGTCTCGCCCCTGGCGGCTATGCGATCGCGAACTTAGATGTACAACCCAGCCAGAAATGGTGGCGTAGACCCTTCTACGGACGAGTGTTAAACTTTGTTATTGAAATTGAAGACCGACAACAGTTCCCCCTAATTAACAATCGCTTCCAAGGGACTTTAATTTGGGAAGGGCGTCCGTGGTGGCAATTTTTATTAGTCATTTTAGGAATTGTTGGACTAATTGGTGCATTAATTTTCCTGCTGTGGTTTCTCTTTTTTAGACCCAAACCCCGCCCAGAAATAGTCGAATTTGCGCCAGCCAGCAATAATTACTCGGTGGCGGATGGGGAGAGTGTTCGCCTGAATTGGGAAATTACTAATCCCGAACGAATACAAATGATCAAAGTACAAGGAGTATCGCCAGAGGGGGTAGTCACCAGCCGTCCAATTGCCTACAATTTTAGCCAGGGGATTCCCAATGAGTTAGAGCGTTTCTGCACAATCAATGAGGTTCTTAATTGTCAAAACGTGCCAACGGATGCTCGCGAACCGGGGGATTATGTGTTTGAACTGACGGTGATTCCCCAAGGGAAAAAGAGAGGGGAATCAGAGGAACTTCTAACAAATACGGTTCAAATCACACCGTTCCCGATTCCTGAGATTGAAGAATTCACCTCCACTCAAGCCGTCTATCAACAAGCCAGTCAGAGGACGCCTGAAGCGGCAAATCAGGAAGCTAGTCCAACGGCTAATGATGACAACTCACCTCCAAATCAACCGCAACCTGAAAATAGGGTGATTGTACTGAACTGGAAAATTAGTCATCCTGAACAAATCAGACTCTTAAAACTGGTGGGTCGCAATCCCGAAGGGATTATCCTCGTTCCCATGCAATCGATTGATTTTAGTCAAGGGATTCCTCAAGGCTTACAAGAAGCCTGTGAAATAAAGGATGAGACATTAGTCTGTGCTAATATTCCTATAGATAATCCCCAACCGGGAACCTATATTTTTGAATTAATCGTGGTTCCCCGACAAGGAGAACCCGAAGAGTTACCCGCTCAAAAAACTGATCCGCTTAAAATTGAAGCCCAACCTGTTCCCTTTAATATTGTTGAATTTACAGTTGGTGGTGTAGAAACCCTAACTCGTCCTAAATTTGTCGTGCCAATTTCTGGGAATCAATCGATACCTGTACCCTTATCTTGGAAAGTTGAGGGAGGTAGAAATCTGAAAGTTGAACTTCTCCCTGCACCAGGTACTGTGCCGTCTGAAGGCACTTTACCTTATGAACTCAGTCCAGAACCGACTACAGAAACGATTACGTTGCAAGTCACCAATGAAGCCGGAGAACAAAAAAGCCGTTCAGTCACCATTGAAACCATCCAACCGCCACCTCCAGAACCTCCAGCAATGACCTTATCACCTCCACCTTCCCCACCCGGAGACGCGACTAACGGGTTACCCATCTTACCGCCTCTACCTCCACCGGGAGGCGCTTCTGCTGCACAAATGCAGACACCCCCCTCACCCTCACCCTCACCTTCACCTTCACCGAGGACTACACCATCTGAAACAGAACCAAAACCTCTACGTTTACCACCCGGCGGTTCACCTCCTCTTCCTCCAGGCGCAGACTCTCCGCCTCCCGCCGAACTTCCACCTAAGTTTAGGTAAAACAAATAACAGCATAAATCACAACAACCGTGTCAATATATATTCGAGAAGAGTCAGGCAAGTTTAGCTGTCCCATGCATCCCTTTCCGCTTGCAAATCTCGATTAATTTCTTCGAGGTTTCGATTAGAGGGGCGCTGAGAGTGGATTTCTGCCAATATTTCCAGAATAGATTGCTCCGTCGATCGGGTTGGCTTTTCTGGCAACAGAAGAATTACTTCAATGGTGTTCCCGACTGTATTTAATGCGGTATCAGGGGGTAAGTCAATTTCGATTTTATTGCCGGGTAAAACTTTAGCTTCAATTCGTAAGGCTGATTGCATTATAGGATTAATTTCTTAATTTTAATCTAAACTATTTAAAGTTTGTTATTTTCCACTATCCATAGATTACTCTGAGTATAAATCCTGATAATTGGCTGGGTCTACTGACCTTCATTGTATTACAAAACAACGTGCTTCAATATTGAGGGCTTCTGGTTTGAACAGACCCCAACTAATTGCAAGCAATCTAGTTGGGGATTCTCTCCTGCTGTTACCACGAAGAGCCGCTGTTCTCGGTGAATACCAGGAACTTCTGCCTTGGCACTCCTCCCTGCTATTTCTACTAGGGAGCTAAGAC